>CAIMHL010000284.1 GCA_903840825.1 uncultured beta proteobacterium | reverse complement strand
GTTTGATCAGACTGCATAGTCATGGCTTGATGTAGGCGTAGGGTTCGTTGGTGCGCTTGACTGCGGCCTCGGTTGCGTTCAGGTCTTCCAGCACTTCTCGGTAGACAAGCTCGAAGCCGTTGATTGCAAGGTAATTGTCGATGACGTTAAAGCGCTCGACCGACCATAGGATGCGCGGCTTGATGTGCAGGCGCAGGCGGAAGCGGGCAGAAAACGCCTTGTGCGTGGCAAAGTCGTACCACGCCCATATTGCGGCAAAGCCTCCCGGCGTCCTGCGTATGTTCAGGCCCAGCTTCATGTGATGGCCTTCTTTGGTGTAGTGGATCATGTCGGTCTCCTTATGCGGCATAGGGGTTGACCTTTCGCACCCGGCCAGTGTCCGCATAGTCGTCCTCGTCCCAGTCGTCCCGAGGCGGGGCGTCAATCTCCAGCCACCCAGCGTCACGCAAAAAGCGCAAGGCCTGGGTGCAGTTGTGGACCAAGATCCCGTTGGCGTAGTAGCAGTGCTCACCCTCCACCGTCAGGTCGAACACATGCCGCATGGTATGGGTGTTCGTAACTTGTTTTACCAAGGCGGTGCTTTGATTCGGCGTTCTGGCAAGCGGGTGAACAAAATTTCTTCCGGTTGGGAGCTTTGGCAATGCCGTCAAAACCGCACCAAACGCATTTGTAAGGGGTTGGGTGGTACGACTTAGGTTTGCCCCAAGTCTTTGCCAGAGAGTCCTTGGTGTGCTCTTTGTGCCATGCCCGTCCCTCGTCTGACCTGTGCCAGTCGGCGGAGCTTGCTCGAATCCGGCTGAGGTGCGCAAGCTGCTCTGGCCGCCTGCCGCGCTCAGATGCCTGCGCCCGGTGCTCGTCCCAGTGCTGCTTGTTCGTGACGCAGGCCAAGTTGCCGATGTCATTGTTGGCCGTGTTGCCGTCAATGTGGTGGACGTGCATGCCCGCAGGGATTGGCCCGTTGTGGTGCTCCCAGACGTCGCGGTGAAGCCGGTGGCCAGCCCTTGCAAAGTAGCGACGGTGCGCCTGGTAGTTGCTCTCAGGGTAGCGGTTGTACTTGCAACCGTTGAAGACCACCGACTCAACAACAGCGCCACTTGATTTGAAAGCCATGATGCATCCTTGTAAAGGTATACATTGTGGATTGATTGACCCAAGCAGTCAACCCTCAGCCAGCCGTCTTGGGTCATCACCCGGTGTTCTGCCGTGGCCAACAGGCCGTTGACGTTCCAGACTTGCCGGAGTCCGTTGTCATGCACGGCAGTCACCCGCCTTGGTCCAGCAGGGGTAATCACCATGTCACCCACCTGCACGTCCTTGATGGCTTTCGTACCGACCACCATCTGCACCTGAGTCAAGCTATCAACACATGCGTCCACCAAATCATCATGGGTTGTCTCGGGAAAACTACAGATCTGGCTCACGAACCCCTCGGCCCAGTCCTTGACATAGCCCTTGCGCTTGTCGCTCTCGGGTATCCATACCCGCCCACGGGCGATGATGTTGGACACGATATTGAGGCGCTGGAGCTTGTCCGCCCGCCCAGGGTTGTAGGCCCGCACAGGCAAGTGCGCCCGCTGCAGGTCTTGGATCAGCGAGATGCCCGCGCTCTTGTCCTCGATCAGCAGCAGGTCGACGCGCTTCCTGTCCTTGCCCTCGCCGAAGACGGTCTCGTACTCCTCGATCACCTTGGGGCGCAGGTCCGGGTACTGCATGCGCTCCTGCCAGCAGTCGATGATCATCACCGACATGGGCGAGTCCTGCGGCTTGAACACGCCGAAGGTGATGCAAGCGGTCGGGTCGTTCTGCGCCTTCTCGCTGGTGGCCACGTCGTAGCTTTGCAAGATGTACTCGAATCGGGGGAACTCCCGGCCCGCTGGCCAGAGCTTGAACATATCCCTTTTGACGATCCCACCCTCCTCCGGGTCGATGATCTCGGCGTAGATCTCCTGCCTGCCCAGCGTCGTGCCCTCGTACGACAGGATCTGCTTGCGAAAGTTGTCGGACAGGTTGTCCAGGTTGGTATAAGTTGAGGCGGTGGTCATCACCACGTCGTCGCCCTCGCGGCCCATCAACTCGATGATCAAGTCCTTGGGGCGGGGCGTCGTGGTGCAGATCATGCGGGTACGCTTGCCCAAACGCATGCCGAACTGGATTTGGTCCCAGGCCTCCTGCAGGTAGTCCCAGGCCGCTAACTCGTCGCACCAGCCCCCATGGAACTGTGGCCCCCGGAAGCGCTCAGGCTCGGACGCCGGGATGCCCTTGATCAGGCTGCCGTTGTGCAGGCGTAGCTCGTGGTACTGCTTGTTGTAGTCCGCCACCAGGGCCTTGGGGATGACGTTGAGCAGCCCCGAGTCGCCCTCGAAGCAGGTGGCCCTCACGTCAGCGCTGGTGGGGGCCGCCACGAGCCAGCGGGTGCCCGGCTCTGAGTATGCCCACCACGCGATCTGCTCGGCTGCCGTGCGGGTCTTACCGGCCCCACGACCGGCCAGCTGCAGCCAGATCGACCACCAGTCACCGGGCGGCAGGGTTTGATGATCGTGCTGCTTCTGCAGCCACGTCATCCTCCAGGCCCAGGCCAGACGGTACTGCGGGTCCACCGCCTCCAGGCTCTTGAGCACCTTGGGGTCGGAGATGATCTCCGCAATGCTCATGCGTGGACTTTTGCTTGCTTCGTCAACTCGATGTTAACCAGCAGCGCTGCGAGTAACTCCTTCGCCTCACTCGCGGCGTCGATCACCAGCGGGTTGCCGGGGTCGCCGCCCATCTGCACATTTGTGCCGTACTTCTTTGGGTTCCAACAGGCCAGCAGCTTCAGGCGCGTTTCAATTTGCAGCTTGCGGTGGCCAAGCATGTCCTCCTCAGTCACCGTCACAGTGGTGTCACCGCCCGAACTGTAGACCTTTTTGAGCCCAGTAAATGGGGTGTTGGCGATCACCAGCGCCTCCTCCGCCATTGCGTCGCAACCCTGTTCCCGGGCGCGCGCGAACTGTAAAGCGACAGACTCGTCGCGCCAAACCCAGTCGTAGACTGCTTGCCGCGTGGGCATGTTTTCGTCGCGACATATCTGCAGCAGTGGCTCACCCGTACTGATGCGGGCGAAGATCTCTGCCACTAGCTGCGGTGTGTACTTGCTTGCCCTCTTTGTGGCCTCTGGGGCCTTTGCGGGCTGCGCGGCTACGCTACCCTTGGCTTTTGGCTTCGGGGCTGTTGTGGCTCGTTTTGATGGCTTTGCGGCGGTTTCTGGCATGACCTTAGTCCTCGTCGATGGCGAGTATGGTAACCGGTTTGGCGGCCCTGGCCTATCGTGCCCATCGAAACCGTGTTGGTTTCTTGTTGCTATGTCATGTCTGGGAGCATGAGCAGCAGCACCAGCACTGCTGCCATCATTGTAGCGATGATGACCTTTTCGGTCAAGGTCTCTTGATCATTCATCGTCCTCTTCCTCGGCCACTTGGGCCTCGTACTCTGCTTGGGCCTTGGCCACCAGACGCTGGATGTCCAGTGCGACGAGTCGGTTGAATTCTTGCTGTGTCATGACGTTCTTTCAAAAGCTTGGGTCGACGTAATGGTCGCGATGGCCAAGGATCAGGCCGCCTTGGCCCTTCTTGAACTTGCCCGTGTCTTGGTTGATGTAGCCATGGGTCCATGCGCCAGTCTTGCGGTTCTGGCGGTACAGGGCAGCGTAGCCGTGGGGGTTGGGCACGAACGCAAAGGTCGCGCTGCCGTCGTGGGTACTGCCGTTGATCACTAATGCCTTGTCCTCGACAACGCGGATCTCGTAGGACCAGACCTTGCTTGTTAGCTCGATGACCTCAGTCACGGTGGCTGCGTGGCGGTCAGTCCACGACAGCGTGGTTGCCGCCTGACCAACTGTTGGCGCTGGTGCGCCGATGGTGGCGCGGCTGTACAGGTGGTTGACCAAAGAGTTGGTTTGAGTGCCGATGTTCATTTCGCTTTCTTTCTGTATTACCTGCGGCTTGCAGTGATGTCAGTATAACTCAGGATTAAACGATACAGCAACTTGTCCCAACTATTTTCTAAGGACAAACCCTTAGTCCTCGAAGTGCCGCACCAGTTCGCCGTCGATCCGGCTCCGGTCCTTGTCCGTCAGTTTCTTGGCCAACCACGGTGCCGGGCGACTCCGGCGGTCCAGCACTATCCAACTACTCTCGGTGTAGCCGTAGTAATCGCAGTCGCTTGCTGCGTGGTAATCGTACGACCCGCCCACGCTCTCGTATTCGATCACGCCGATCAGGCAGGGGATTCCCGCCACGCGG
>CAIMHL010000283.1 GCA_903840825.1 uncultured beta proteobacterium | reverse complement strand
CGCCCGAGCAGTGCGAAGACATCATTGCCCGCGACCCGAAAGTGGTGCATTACCACCTGGCCGACGGTTCGGTCAAACTCGCCGCTGGCTGGCTGATTGACTCTTGCGGCTGGCGCGGCAAGTCGGTCGGGCAGGCGGGGGTGTATGAGAAGCAGGCCCTGGTGCTGGTGAACCGGGGCGCGGGCAGCAACGGCCAAGGCGCCACGGGGGGTGAGGTGATGACGCTGGCTAAAGCCATACAAACCAGTGTGTACGAGCGCTTTGGTATCTTGCTGGAGCCCGAGCCGGTGGTGGTTTAGGCCGGCTACGACCCATTTTTTTTGACCTTGCGCAGGTATTATTCCTGCGCCAATGAGTAAATTCAAACCATGAAAAAAATACTAGTTTTGGGCGGTACGGGCTTTGTCGGTGCCCATGTGTGTGAAAAACTGGTGCGCGAGGGTTGGCATGTGACCGTGCCTACGCGCCGTCGCGCCAACGCCAGCCACTTGCTGCCCTTGCCCACCTTGACCGTGCTGGAGCTGGATGTGCACAACGAAGCGGCCTTGGCGCAAGCGGTGGCAGGCCATGACGCTGTGGTCAATTTGGTCGCCATCCTACATGGCACGCAGGAGGCGTTCAACAAAGCCCATGTGGCACTCCCGCAAAAATTGGCACGGGCTTGTACCGCTGCTGGCGTCAAGGTAGTGGTGCATGTGAGTGCGCTCGGGGCCAATGCGCTGCAGCCAGAGTCTGCACCTTCCCTGTATTTGCGCTCCAAAGGGCAGGGCGAGGCGGTGCTGATGCAGGCAGCGATGGGCGGCGGTGCCCAAGCAGGTGCTCACGCTGGCTTTGCGCTGACGGTGCTGCGCCCCAGCGTTATTTTTGGCGCTGACGACAAATTCATCAACCTCTTTGCCAAGCTGCAAAAGTTGTTCCCCATCATGCCTTTGGCGGGCGCTCATGCCCGCTTTCAGCCGGTGTGGGTAGAGGACGTGGCGCAAGCGGTGGTGCGCAGTTTGTCGAAATTCTCAGGTGCTTCAGGGGCTGCGGCACCCCAAGTGATCGAGGTTTGCGGCCCTGACGTGTTCACCTTGAAAGAGCTGGTGCAGCTCTCGGCCAGTTTGAGTGGTGTGCGCGGTGGGCGGGGTCGTCCGGTGATTGCGCTGCCGCGCTGGATGGGGATGATTCAGGCGCTGTTGATGGAGCTGGCACCCGGTGCACCCCTGATGAGCCGCGATAACCTGGATTCGATGCAGATAGACAACGTGGCCACGGGCAAGTTGCCGGGCTTGGAGGCTTTGGGCATCAAGCCCGCGCCCCTCAAGCCTATTGCGCAAGACTACCTGACGCAAGGCCAAGCCAGCTATGGCCTGCCTGGCATCCGCCTGAAGTCGCGCTGAGCGGCTTCTACGGATGGCAGCGGCAGTTTTACTTGCCGCTGTCTTTGCCGCTGTCGTTGCTCAGGCTCAGCCAGTCGGCGCCTTCGCCCAAGGACAACAAGCCGCTTTTGGCGTAAATGCCGAGTTTGGCGCGGGTGTCCACGATGTCCAGGTTGCGCATGGTGAGTTGGCCAATGCGGTCTAGCGGCGAAAACGGCGCGTCTTCCACCTTTTCCATGCTCAGACGCTCGGGGGCGTAGGTCAGGTTGGGGGAGTCGGTGTTCAAAATCGAGTAGTCGTTGCCGCGGCGCAGTTCCAGCGTTACGGAGCCGGTCACGGCGCGGGCCACCCAGCGTTGGGCGGTTTCGCGCAACATGATGGCTTGCGGGTCAAACCAGCGGCCTTGGTACAGCAGGCGGCCGAGTTTGCGGCCGTTGTCGCGGTATTGCTCAATGGTGTCTTCGTTGTGAATCCCGGTGACCAAGCGCTCGTAGCAGGCAAACAGCAGCGCCAGGCCGGGCGCCTCGTAGATGCCCCGGCTCTTGGCCTCAATAATGCGGTTCTCAATCTGGTCGCTCATGCCCAAGCCGTGTCGCCCGCCGATGCGGTTGGCTTCCAGCAGCAAGCTCACCAAGTCGGGGTACTCAACGCCGTTAATCGCCACCGGGCGGCCTTCTTCAAAGCGCACCGTAACTTCTTCGTGCTTGACGACCACGTCCTCTTTCCAGAAAGCCACGCCCATGATGGGGTTGACGATCTTCATGCCGCTGGAGAGAAACTCCAGGTCTTTGGCCTCGTGGGTGGCGCCCAGCATGTTGGAGTCGGTGGAGTAGGCTTTTTCAGCCGACATCTTGTAGCCAAAACCATGCTGCGTCATGAACGCTGACATCTCAGCGCGGCCACCCAGTTCATCAATAAACGCTTGGTCAAGCCAAGGCTTGTAGATTTTGAGCGACGGGTTGGTGAGCAGGCCGTAGCGGTAAAAGCGCTCAATGTCATTGCCCTTGAAGGTGCTGCCATCGCCCCAGATGTTGACGTCGTCTTCTTTCATGGCAGCCACCAGCATGGTGCCGGTTACGGCGCGGCCAATGGGTGTGGTGTTGAAGTAGGTCACACCGGCGGTGGAGATGTGAAAAGCCCCACTTTGCATCGCGGCCAAGCCTTCGGCGGCCAGTTGGCTGCGGCAGTCAATCAGGCGGGCGGCTTCAGCGCCGTATTCCATCGCTTTGCGCGGAATTTCGTCGTAGTCGGACTCATCGGGTTGGCCTAAATTGGCGGTGTAGGCGTAGGGAATCACGCCTTTGAGTTTCATCCAGTGCAGGGCGGCGCTGGTGTCGAGGCCGCCGGAGAAGGCGATGCCGACTTTTTGGCCGACAGGGGTGTTTTGAAGAATAGTGTTTGACATTAAATTAGTCTCTAGCCCTTTAAGGCTGTGCTTGAGCAGTTATAAAAAACAGAGCAAAGAAGAGCGCTCTAGCCGAAGTGGCAGATGTAGTGGTAAGCCTCAGTGACGCGAATGTCGAACTTGCTGTTGCCCGGCACGCTGAATTTATCGCCGGGAGAAGAGGTGACCCAATCCTGTGAGCCCGCCAGTTTGTACTCGCAAGAGCCGGCCACGCATTCCATGATCTCGGGGGCACCTGTGCCGAAAGTAAGGGTGGCAGGCAGCACCACGCCGACTGATTTTTTGGTGCCGTCAGGGTAAGTAATACCGTGGCTGACGCATTTGCCGTCAAAGTAAACGCTGGCTTGGGTGCTGACGGACACGCCGTCGATGCTGGTGGTGGTCATGGTGCGAAGGGGGTTTAAGTAGTTAATGGGTGCAAAAAGGCAATCAACCCGTAATTTTAGGGCAGTCGAGCTTCAAAGCTGGCGGCATCGAACCCCACGCTCACACCGCCATCGCGCCACACCACCACCGGGCGTTTGATGACGCTGGGGTTGGCCAGCATCAGGGCGCTGGCGCTGGCGTCGTCTTGCACCGCTGCTTGGGTGGCGGGCTCTAGCTGACGCCAAGTGGTGCCTTTGCGGTTAACTAGCTTTTCCCAACTGACGGCCACTAGCCAGTGGGGCAGTTGGTCGGCGGGAACCCCGAGTTTTTTGAAGTCGTGAAACACAAAGTCTTGGCCGTGCTCAGCCAGCCAGTTGCGGGCTTTTTTAACGGTGTCGCAGTTGGGAATGCCAAAAACGGTGATGGTGGGGCGGGGTGTTGTTGTCATGGTGCGTATGTAAAAGGCTTCTGCAAGCCCGCATCATGCCACCCGCTCAAGCTGGGCGACAATCTATAACAGTATGAAAACCCAACCCACGACCTTGTCCGACTGGCTGTCTCACTGCGAGCAGCTACACCCCAAAAATATCGATATGGGCCTTGAGCGCGTGCGGGCGGTGGCGCAAGCGATGGCCATCAAGTTTGACTGCCCCGTCATCACCGTGGCGGGTACCAACGGCAAGGGCAGCACCTGCGCCATGCTGGAGTCTATTTTGTTGCAGGCTGGCTATCGCACGGGCGTGTACACCTCGCCGCACTTGGTGCATTTTGAAGAGCGCTTGCGCCTGAAGGGTGAGCCGGTGGCAGCTGCTGATTTGGTGGCGGGTTTTGAGCGTGTTGAGGCGGCCAGAATCAACAATGGCGTTGAAACTTCCCTGACTTACTTTGAGTTTTCAACGCTGGCTATTTTGGACGTGATGGCACGCACCAAGCTCGACGTGGCTATTTTGGAGGTGGGGCTGGGTGGCCGGCTCGATGCGGTGAATATCATTGATACCGATTGCGCGGTGATCACCAGTGTGGACATTGACCACACCGAGTTTTTGGGCACTGACCGCGAAAGCATTGGTTTTGAGAAAGCCGGCATCATGCGCACGGGTCGCCCGGTGGTGGTGAGTGACCCCATGCCACCGCAAAGTGTGCTGGACCGTGCGTTGGAAGTCGGGGCCGATCTGTGGCGCTTTGGCACAGACTTCAACGTCTCGGGCGACAAGCAGCAGTGGGGCTGGGCCGGTCGGGGCCGGCGTTTCAGTGGTTTGGCCTACCCGGCCTTGCGCGGCGCCAACCAGTTGGTGAACGCTGCGGGTGTTCTGGCGGCGTTGGCGGCCTTGCGTGAGCGCCTGCCGATTACGGCGCAGGCGGTGCGCAACGGGCTGGCCTTTGTTGAATTGCCCGGGCGCTTTCAAATTATTCCGGGGCAACCCCATTTGGTGCTGGACGTGGCGCACAACCCGCATTCGGTGGCCGCGCTGGCGGCTAACTTGGATGCTATGGGCTATTTCCCCACCACGCACGCGGTGTTCGGTGCCATGGCCGACAAAGACCTGGCTTTGATGTTGGCCAAGGTGAATCCCTTGATTGACCGTTGGTATTTCACGGATTTGCCCACGGCTCGCGCTGACTCAGCTCAGGGTTTGCTGGCCAAATGGCAGGCTTCTAACCCCCGAAAAGAAGCTCGCGCAGCAACCTACACTGCCCCCCAGTTGGCGCTGCAGGCGGCTATAGAGGCCGCAGACCCCGCTGATAGAATCGTCGTCTTTGGGTCGTTCTACACCGTGGGCGGCATATTGGAAGCGGGAACGCCCCGTCTTTTAGCCAAACACATGCCAACCATTTGACATACCGAGCCTATTCAACATGGCATTTTTCAAGTTTCGAAAAAGTAACGACGACTCCGCAGCCGCGCCCTTGTTGCCCGACTCCTTGGAGGAGATGCGCAGGCGCGCCAAATATCGGTTGATCGGCGCGGCCGTGCTTGTGCTGATCGGTGTGGTGGGTTTTCCGCTGTTGTTTGACAAGCAGCCGCGACCGATTTCGGTCGACATGCCGATTGAAATTCCAGACCGCAACAAGGCGAAACCCTTGGCCTTGCCCGCCACGGCAGTGGCTGTGGTGCCCTCTGCGTCTGGATCTGCCTCCGGAATTCTTGAAGAAAAATTGGCTCCAGAGCCCGCCGTCATTGCTAAAGTAGCTCCTAAAGTGGTAGCGAGTCCTGAGCCGGTGCTGGCCACCAAGCCGCCTGAAAAAGTGCCAGAAAAGTCTGCTGAGAAGCAGGCGGCAGCGCCGATTGCAGCCCCTGTGCCCGTGTCCATGCCGCTGGCGAAAGTGGATGAAAGTGAAAAGGTCAAAGCGCTGCTAAATGGTCAGGGTATCGACAAGGCTACCGAGGTGGTGGTGGGTCGCTACGTGGTTCAGGTGGGCGCTTTTGCTGACCCGGTCAAAGCCCGCGAGGCGCGCCTCAAACTCGAATACGCCGGTCTGAAGACCTACACCCATGTGGCTGAAACCAAGGATGGCTCAAGAATCCGGGTTCGCGTAGGGCCGTTCAGTACCAAGGCTGAGGCTGACAAGGCTGCCTTGAAGGTGAAAGCCCTAAAGCTGGCAGCCGCCGTGTTGACCTTGTAATTGGTCTTTAGTGCATGACATCGCCCATGGCCACTGTGGATTGGATTTTCTTAGTCGTGCTGGCTTTTTCCCTGCTCTTGGGCGCTTGGCGCGGCTTGGTGTTTGAGGTGCTGTCTTTGCTGAGTTGGATCGCCGCCTTTGTGTTGGCCCAGTGGCTGGCGCTGGATGTGGCCACCAAGCTGCCGATGTCCGGGGCCAGTGAATCCATTCAATACGCAGCCGGCTTTGTTTTGGTGTTTGTGGTGTCGATCTTTGTCGGTGGTTTGCTGGCCCGGATGATCAAGAAAATGTTTGCAGCTGCGGGCCTGGCCCCGGCTGACCGTGCTTTGGGGGCCGTTTTTGGCTTGGCGCGTGGGGTGGTTTTATTATTGGCCGCTACGGTGGCGGTTGGCATGACGCCGCTGCGCAGTGACGAAGGCTGGACATCCTCGGCAGGTGTCAGCATGACCTTGGCAGCGCTCAAAGGTTTGAAGCCGTTGCTGCCTGAAACGTTTGGTAAATATTTGCTTCCTTGAAGCCGTTGTGGACAAGAGGGTCGGCTCCCATAAAGGGCACGGCGCTCTATTGATTGGAAAACTATGTGTGGAATCGTTGGTGTTGTCAGTAACGCACCTGTAAATCAGCTTATTTATGACGCCCTGTTGCTGCTGCAACACCGGGGGCAAGATGCGGCCGGTATCGTGACGCAGCAAGAGCGCAAGTTCTTTATGCAAAAAGCCAAAGGCATGGTGCGTGATGTGTTTCGCACCCGCAACATGCGCTCGCTGCCCGGCAACTGCGGCTTGGGGCAAGTGCGCTACCCCACCGCTGGCAACGCTTTCAGCGAAGAGGAGGCGCAGCCTTTTTATGTCAACGCTCCGTTTGGCATTGTCTTGGTTCATAACGGCAACCTGACCAATGCACACGCCTTGAAGTCGGAGCTGTTCAGCGCTGACCACCGCCACATCAACACCGACAGTGACTCCGAGGTCTTGCTCAATGTGCTGGCGCACGAGATTGGCGAGACCACGCGCGGCATGCCTTTGCTGCCCGCCGACGTGTTTGAAGCCGTGCGCCGTGTGCATCAGCGCATCAAGGGTTCGTATGCCGTGATTGCCATGATCGCCGGGCATGGCGTGCTGGCCTTTCGCGACCCGTTTGGTATTCGTCCCTTGTGCATGGGCCGCAGCGAAGACGGTACTATTTTGCTGGCCAGCGAATCTGTGGCGCTGGAAGGTACCTCGCACAAATTTGACCGCGATATTGCGCCCGGCGAAGCGGTCTATATTGACCTGCAAGGCCAAGTGCATGCGCAGCAGTGTGCGGCGCATCCGGTGCTGAGCCCCTGTATTTTTGAGTTTGTGTACCTGGCGCGCCCGGATTCGGTGATGGACGGTATCTCGGTTTACCAGGCTCGCTTGAACCTGGGCGAGTCGCTGGCCAAGCGCGTGATCTCGACCGTGCCGCCCAATGAGATTGACGTGGTGATTCCAATCCCCGAGTCGAGCCGCCCGAGTGCCGCTCAGTTGGCGCATTTGCTGGGCTTGCCTTACCGCGAAGGGTTTGTCAAAAACCGCTATGTGGGGCGCACCTTCATCATGCCAGGTCAGTCGGTGCGCAAAAAATCAGTGCGCCAAAAGCTCAACGTGATTGCCAGCGAGTTCAAGGGCCGCAACGTGTTGCTGGTGGACGATTCCATCGTGCGGGGTACCACCAGCCGCGAAATCGTGCAAATGGCGCGTGACGCCGGGGCCAACAAGGTCTACATGGCCAGTGCCGCACCGCCGGTGCGTTTCCCTAACGTCTATGGCATTGACATGCCGACGCCTGAAGAGCTGGTGGCCCACAACCGCACGGTGGAGCAGATTCGCGACATCATTGGCTGCGACGCCTTGATTTACCAGGATGTGGACGGCATGAAGAAAGCCATCGGCGCCCTGAACGCCCATATCAAGGGCTTTGATGCCTCGTGTTTTGATGGCGTCTATGTCACCGGCGACATCACAGCCAGCGACATTGCCCGCCTCAACACGCACCGCGTGGGCGGTGACGAACATGCAGAAGACAACTCCCGACTGGCGCTCCCTAACCCTACAGAATAACCATGACAGATAAGTCGCTACCCGATAACCTGCACCGTGACACCCTGGCTGTTCGCGCTGCGGTGGACAAAAGCCAATACGGCGAAAACTCTGAGGCGATGTACCTCACCAGCAGTTTCGTGCAACCAGATGCCGCCACGGCGGCGCGTCGTTTTGCAGGCGAAGAAGAGGGCTATACCTACTCACGCTTCACCAACCCGACCGTCACCAGCATGGAGAAGCGCCTCGCCGCGCTTGAGGGCACCGAGGCTTGTATTGGCACGTCGAGCGGCATGTCGGCGGTGATGCTGATGTGCATGGGTTTGCTCAAGGCGGGTGACCACGTTATTTGTTCGCAAAGTGTGTTTGGCTCGACCATTCGTCTGCTGGCGGGTGAGTTTGGTAAGTTTGGGGTGCAAACCACCTTTGTGTCGCAAATTGATGTGGCCGAATGGAAGGCGGCGCTGCAGCCCAATACGCGCTTGTTGTTTGCCGAGACGCCCAGCAACCCGCTGACCGAGGTTTGCGATATTCAAGCGCTGGCCGATGTCGCGCACGCAGCGGGCGCCTGGTTTGCTGTGGATAACTGCTTTTGTTCGCCAGCCTTGCAGCAACCCGCCAAAATGGGGGCCGACATCATCATTCACTCGGGCACCAAGTACCTGGACGGTCAAGGCCGGGTGATTGCCGGGGCACTTTGCACCACCAAAAAACTCATTGACGACAAGTTCATGCCGGTTATGCGCAGCGCTGGTCTGACCCTTTCTGCCTTCAATGCCTGGGTGGTGCTCAAAGGCATGGAAACCTTGTCTATCCGCATGAAGGCCCAGAGCGACAGCACCTTGGCCTTGGCCACCTGGCTTGAGGCTCAACCCCAAGTCGCACGCGTGTATTACCCCGGCTTGGCATCCCATCCCCAGCACGCGCTGGCCATGCAGCAGCAGTCGGGGCTGGGTGGCGCGGTTTTGTCTTTTGATGTGAAGGCCGGCCTCTCAAGCGATGCGGCTTATCCCGTGCTCGCACGCAAAAATGCATTTCACGTCATTGACAGCACGCGGGTTTGCTCCATCACCGCTAATTTGGGCGACACCAAAACCACCATTACCCACCCCGCCAGCACCTCGCATGGCCGCATCACCGAGGCGCAGCGCCAAGCCGCTGGCATTGGCCAAGGTTTGATTCGAGTGGCGGTGGGCCTGGAGCATATTGAAGACCTGAAGGCCGATCTGGCTCGCGGTCTGGATTCACTGACATGACACAAAAAACACGTACCCGTTTCGCTCCCTCTCCCACCGGCTTTATTCACCTGGGCAATATTCGCTCGGCCCTGTACCCGTGGGCCTTTGCCCGTGCCACAGGGGGCGACTTTATTTTGCGCATTGAAGACACCGATGTAGAGCGCTCCACGCAGGCTGCCGTCGATGTGATCATCGAGAGCATGGCCTGGCTGGGTCTGAATTACGACGAAGGCCCGTTCTACCAAATGCAGCGCATGGACCGCTACAAGGCGGTGCTGGCCGACCTGGTGGCCGCTGGTCATGTCTACCCGTGCTACATGAGTGTCGAGGTGCTCGATGCCCTGCGCGAAAGCCAGATGGCTGCCAAGGAAAAACCTCGCTACGACGGCACCTGGCGGCCTGCGCCGGGGAAGGTGTTGCCGGCCATTCCTGAAGGCGTCAAACCGGTCTTGCGTTTCATGAATCCGCAGGGTGGCTCTGTGGTGTGGGAAGACAAGGTCAAAGGCCGCATCGAGATCAGCAACGACGAGTTGGATGACCTGGTGATTGCGCGCCCTGATGGCACGCCGACCTACAATTTTTGTGTGGTGGTGGATGACCTTGATATGGCGATCACGCATGTCATTCGCGGCGATGACCACGTCAACAACACCCCGCGCCAAATCAATATTTTTCTGGCCTTGGGCAAAGAGCCCCCGGTGTATGCCCACTTGCCGACCGTGCTCAATGAGCAGGGCGAAAAGATGAGCAAGCGCAGCGGCGCCAAGCCAGTCACACAATTCCGCGATGAAGGCTACCTGCCGGATGCGATGGTGAACTATCTGGCCCGCTTGGGCTGGAGCCATGGTGATGCTGAAATTTTTAGCCGCGCCCAATTTTTGGAGTGGTTCAATCTGGACCACTTGGGTCGCAGTGCCGCGCAGTTTGATGAAGTCAAGCTTCGCTGGGTCAACGCCCAGCACATGAAAACCACCGACGACGTTACCTTGGCCAGCATGGTGCTGGTGCATCTCAGCAAACTGGGTGTGGTTTCTGACGAGCGCTTGCCGCGTATCTGCGGCTTGTTTAAAGACCGTTGCGACACCACGGTGGTGCTGGCGGACTGGGTCGCCAAGTTTTATGCTGACATCACTCCTAATGCCGAGGAGGTTGCCCTGCATGTGACCGATGCCGTCAAGCCCGCGCTGGCTTTGTTGGTTGAAAAGCTTTCTTTGTGCGTCTGGGACAAGGCTTCCATTTCGGCTGCTATCAAAGAAGTTTTGTTGGCGAGTGCCATCAAGATGCCATTGTTGGCCATGCCTGTGCGCGTCTTGGTCATGGGAACTTCACAGACGCCTTCACTGGATGCTGTGCTTGAATTGTGCGAAAGAGAAAAAGTAATAGAAAGATTGCGATCGGCCTGATTTTTAACGCTATAATTTGAGGCTTGG
>CAIMHL010000282.1 GCA_903840825.1 uncultured beta proteobacterium | reverse complement strand
GCTGAGATAACACCCTAGAACTTGATCAAGGTAATTCTTGCGCAGGGAAGCGTCAATACATACAGTCTGGCTGTGCGCCGGACCTTTTCGCCCCCTGCCGTCGACGAAGGAACATCGATGGCATTCGATTTAAAACTTTCTACTTGGAAAATCCAAGTCCCTAGGCATGTCCCACGACATCCGTTTGGGCTTTGTGGGGTGCATGATGCAGACCGCCCCGCACCGCGGGTTGGAGCTCACGGCCGTCGGGCGCGTGAGCGAGACGCTCTCTGTGCTGGCCAGCGTCATAGCGCTGGATGTCACCTACACCCAGGTGTTGGATCCCTTGCTAATTCGGCAGCGCGTGACCAACGTACCGTACACCCTGCGCACGAGCGCAACTATTGAGCTTTAATTCATGTTGAATACCGCATTTACCCTTTTTGGCGCCGCCGTCACTTGGCTTGAAGTCATCGCTTTTGTCTTGGCGCTAGCCAATATTGCCTGCAATGTTTATGAAGTTCATTGGGGCTGGCCCTTGAGCATCGTGGCCAGTTTGCTTTATGCGTGGCTGTTTTTCGAGAGCAAGCTGTACGGCGAAACTGGCGTCAATTTGTTTTTTGCCCTGAGTGCGGTCTGGGGGTGGTGGCAGTGGGTGCGAGGGAGTCGGGCCAAAACGGGGGCGTCCTTGCAAATAGCGCAACTTGACCGGCGGGGTCAGCTGTTATGCCTGGCTGGTTTTGGCGCGCTCTGGCTCATCTTTGCGCTTTTGCTACGCAACGTCACCGACTCTGACGTGCCTTGGGCCGATGGCTTTGTGACGGCCGGTAGCGTCATTGGCACCGTGCTGCTGGGGCGCAAGTTTATTGAGAATTGGTTGATGTGGGTGGTGGTCAACACCGCTAGCGTGGGCTTGTTTGCCTACAAAGGCTTGACCCTGACGGTAGTTCTTTATGGGCTGTTTTTGGTGTTGGCCGTTTGGGGTTGGGTTGGCTGGAAGCAGCGCATTCAGGCACAGTTAATATAGCAAACAGCCCTTTGAATCATCCAAAGTTGATCTGTCTGCTGGGGGCAGAGAGCACTGGTAAAACCACGCTGGCAGGACAACTCGCCGCTCATTTTGACTGCCCCTGGGTGCCCGAGGTTCTGCGGGCGTTCTGTGATGAGCGGGGTAGAACACCCACGCGCGAGGAACAGAGCGAAGTGCTGGAAACCCAGCACCGGCAGGTTATGGCGGCAAAAGAGGTGGCCCTGCAAAACAAAGCCGCCTTTGTGTTTTGCGATACGGCCCCCTTGCTGACAGCCGTTTACAGCGATTTTGTCTTTGACGATTGCACCTTGTACGCCCGTGCCCGCGAGCTGCACAATAGTTATAGCCTGACGCTTTTTATG
Organism: uncultured beta proteobacterium; assembly: GCA_903840825.1. Lineage (GTDB taxonomy): Bacteria > Pseudomonadota > Gammaproteobacteria > Burkholderiales > Burkholderiaceae_C > Rhodoferax. Next base: position 718 of record CAIMHL010000282.1, on the reverse strand, counting down.
GCGCCTGATATTGACTGGGAAGCCGATGGGCTGCAGCGTGACGGTGCCTACGTGCGAGCCCCTGTTTCGCAGTTGATCATCGCGCAACTCAATGCCATGTCTGCGCCTTTTTGCACCATCTCGGGGCAGGGCGAGCAGCGATTTGAGTACGCCCTGCAGGCCTTGATTTAAAATGCTTTTATGACTGACACCACCACAACCCTTACCTCTTGTCCCGCAGTGCCTGCTTTGCCAGACCGCCTGTCTGCCGACACGCGCAGCCCCTTTCACATCGCCGCCGTGTTCGAGCGTGATGTGGGTATCAAGTTCAACGACAAAGACCGCCATGATGTCGAAGAGTATTGCATCAGCGAAGGCTGGGTCAAAGTGCCCGCTGGCAAAGCGCTGGACCGCAAAGGCCATCCCTTGCTGATTAAATTAAAAGGCCGGGTCGAAGCTTTTTACCGTTAAACGCGCTGGCCCCGTTTGTATCACTTAACGGGGCGTCAAGCCTGAAGCGCATGACTTGAGTGGCCCAAGTATTTCAAAGTGTGCCAGCAGCTTGCAGTTTGTCTTGGGTTTTTAAATCAAAGTCTGAGGCGTCATGGCGCTCATGCAACTGTTCACCAAGCGGGCCGACGGTGCGGTTCACCTTGCGGCCTCGCTGAACGGCTGGGCGCACCAAAATTTCCTGCGCCCAGCGTCGCAAATTTTTGTAACCCTCTACCTGCAAAAATTC
>CAIMHL010000281.1 GCA_903840825.1 uncultured beta proteobacterium | reverse complement strand
GCCGATGAGTTCGGTTTTGCCACCGCCCCGCTGGTGGTGGAAGGCTGCATCATGATGCGTAAATGCCACCTCAACACCTGCCCGGTGGGCGTGGCCACGCAAGATCCTGAGTTGCGCAAGAAGTTTTCTGGCAAGCCTGAGCATGTGGTGAACTACTTCTTCTTCATTGCCGAAGAAGTGCGCCAGATCATGGCCCAGCTCGGCATCCGCAAGTTTGACGACCTGATTGGCCGTGCCGATTTGCTCGACATGCGTCAGGGCATCTCGCATTGGAAAGCCAGCGGCCTGGACTTTAGCCGCCTGTTTGCCATGCCCAATGTGCCGGCCGATGTACCCCGTTTCCAAACCCTCACCCAAGACCACGGTCTGGAGAAGTCTTTGGACAACGTGCTGATCGCCAAGAGCCGTGCGGCTATCGACAAGGGCGAAAAAGTGCAGTTCATGGAAGTGGCCCGCAACGTCAACCGCTCCGTGGGCGCCATGCTCTCCGGTGCGGTCACGCAGGTTCACCCCGAAGGCTTGCCGGATGACACCATCCGCATCCAGCTGGAAGGCACCGGCGGTCAGTCCTTTGGCGCCTTCCTGGCCAAAGGCATCACCATGTACCTCATTGGCGACGCCAACGACTACACCGGCAAGGGCCTCTCAGGCGGGCGCATTGTGGTGCGACCCAGCATTGACTTCAGGGGTGACGCGATTCGCAACACCATTGTGGGCAACACCGTGATGTACGGCGCCACCTCCGGTGAAGCCTTCTTTAGCGGCGTGGGCGGCGAGCGCTTCGCGGTGCGTCTGTCAGGCGCCACCACGGTGGTGGAAGGCACGGGTGACCACGGCTGCGAGTACATGACTGGCGGCACGGTAGCTGTGTTGGGCAAAACCGGACGCAACTTTGCGGCCGGCATGAGCGGCGGCATTGCCTACGTTTATGACGAAGATGGTCAATTCGCCACGCGCTGCAACACCTCGATGGTGAGCCTAGAGAAAGTGCTCACGGCCCCAGAGCAGGAAGCTGCGATGGACAAAGCCATCTGGCATCGGGGTCTGAGCGATGAAGCGCAGTTGAAGAAACTTCTGGAAGACCACAACCGCTGGACCGGCAGCAAGCGCGCCCGCGAATTGCTGGACACCTGGGCGGTCTCGCGCCTCAAGTTTGTCAAAGTGTTCCCCAACGAGTACAAGCGTGCTTTGGGTGAAATTAATGCACGAAAAGAGGCGCTAGCCGTGAGTAGCCGTGCTAAGACAGCTATAAATAAAGAAGTTGTTTCGGCCAAGTAAGCTGCGCACTGACGTCACGAATAGGAAAAATTATGGGAAAAATTACTGGCTTCATGGAGTTTGAGCGCGTCGAGGAGGGCTACAAGCCCGTGCCTGAGCGCTTGAAGAATTACAAAGAATTTGTGGTGGCCTTGGACGACTCCCAGTCTAAAGTGCAAGCTGCGCGTTGCATGGACTGCGGCACGCCGTTTTGCAACAACGGCTGCCCGGTCAACAACATCATTCCGGATTTCAACGAACTGGTGTATTCGGGCGACTGGAAAAACGCCATTGACGTGCTGCACAGCACCAACAACTTCCCCGAGTTCACCGGCCGTATATGCCCCGCACCTTGCGAAGCCGCATGTGTGCTGAACGTGAATGACGGCGCGGTGGGCATCAAGTCCATTGAGCACGCCATCATCGACCGGGCCTGGGTTGAAGGTTGGGTGCAGCCCCAGTTGCCCAAGCGTAAAACCGGCAAAAAAGTAGCCGTGGTGGGCTCCGGCCCGGCCGGTATGGCCGCTGCCCAGCAGCTGGCCCGCGTCGGTCACGACGTCACCTTGTTTGAGAAGAATGACCGCGTGGGTGGCTTGCTGCGCTACGGCATTCCTGACTTCAAGATGGAAAAGTCGCACATCGACCG
>CAIMHL010000280.1 GCA_903840825.1 uncultured beta proteobacterium | reverse complement strand
GGGGGTGGAAATATGTTTCCTGATCACGTCACTAGCCAATCTGTCAATGTGGGACAACGCAATGGACTGGCGGCCAAAGCATTGTTGCTCAAGCATGGAATTCCTATCATGTCGGAGTATTTGTTTGGTATCGGGCACCGACAGGTGATTTTTGATGTCAGTAACGGCAATGTCTGGTCCCGGCAGGTAAAACCCATTGATAAGTAAACCTATTTTTTCCTCAATCAGGATGCCTTCGTGATCAACGTGATGGTGGTCGATGATTCAGCCGTGGTGCGTCAGGTGGTAAGCGGCCTGCTTGCGGCCGACCCCGACATCAAGGTGATGTGTGCGGTGGCCGACCCGCTTTTGGCGATGGCCCGTATGAAGTCGCAATGGCCCGATGTGATCGTGCTGGACATTGAGATGCCGCGTATGGATGGGCTGACGTTTCTGAAAAAAATCATGGCTGAGCGGCCCACGCCTGTCGTGATTTGTTCAACCCTGACGGAAAAAGGCACACAAGTTTCTTTGGCTGCACTAACGGCGGGGGCGGTCGCCATTATTGCCAAGCCAAAAATCGGTTTGAAACAGTTTTTGGTGGATGCCTCTGACGACCTGGTCACGGTGGTCAAAGCGGCAGCTCGCGCCAATGTTAAAAAACTGCAGGCCGTGCTGGTGGTTGAAAAATACAGCGCCGATGTGATACTTCCCGCCCTGGAGCGGCCCACCGCTTTGTTGAAAACAACGGACCGTGTCGTCGCCCTTGGAACTTCAACCGGGGGAACACAAGCCTTGGAGTTGGTGTTGAAGAGTTTGCCCAGAGTTTGCCCGGGACTTGTGATCGTCCAGCACATGCCTGAGCAATTCACCGCTGCTTTTGCGCATCGTCTGAATACTTTGTGTCAAATTGAAGTGAAGGAGGCTCAGACTGCCGATAGGGTCATGCCTGGGCGTGCCTTGATTGCGCCGGGCGGTAAACACATGTTGTTGCGCCGCAACGGAGCGCAGTATTTTGTTGAGGTCATGGACGGACCGCTGGTCAATCGTCATCGGCCCTCAGTTGATGTTTTATTTCGTTCTGTGGCGAAATGTGCAGGCTCGAACGCCTTGGGCGTGATCATGACGGGCATGGGCGATGACGGGGCTGCGGGGCTGCTGGAGATGCGCAAGGCGGGAGCCCAAACGATGGCTCAAGACGAAGAGAGCTGCGTCGTGTTTGGCATGCCCAAGGAAGCAATCAAGCGAGGTGGTGTTGCAAAAACAGTGGCCTTGTCGGCCATAGGACGCGAAATTATGCTGCAACTTCATTAAAAGAGCGCCCCCAATTGACCAGGCACGGCTGGCAAAAGGGAGCGCCCTAAGGTTTATTCAACTTTGGCTTTAGCGCGCAAGTCTTCTTGGTATTTGTTCATTTTTTGCTGTTGCATTTGCTGCATGATTTGAGGTTTGACCTCATCAAACTTAGGCAATTGGGCATCACGGATGTCGTCCAAGCGGATGATGTGGTAACCAAACTGGGTTTTCACGGGG
>CAIMHL010000279.1 GCA_903840825.1 uncultured beta proteobacterium | reverse complement strand
TTCTACAGTCTCGCAGCTTGATCGTCGGGCCAACCTGCAGCCCTTTTCGGCCTGACGCCACTATTGCGACAGAACCATCGAAGTTCAGGCCAACCATGTAATCAGGCACGCACATATGTTCACAGGTCAACTTCTCACCCAAATCAACGCCATCTGGGACTCCTTCTGGTCCTGCCGCATTTCTAACCCCCTAGAGGTTATGGAGCAAATCACCTTCCGGCCGTTTGTCCGCCGGCCAAGGTCAAACAGATTGTCCAAGTGCTGAAGAATATCCGGGAGCGTGTTATTGCTTAAAGCATCTCTAGAGGGGCCATTGGTAAGATTCGTGCAAATCCGGCCACTGCAGTAAAACTCAATACTTGGGCCGCCATTCGACGTCGAGATCGGCTCGTACACGCGATCTTTGCTATGCAGAGCTTCAATCTTCAAGGTTTAGGCACCATAGAGTCGCACTCAGTATGGGCCGAAAATCAAAAAGCAGGGCATAGGGGCTTGTGGCCGAAGTTGCACGAATCTTACCGGCAGGCCTGCACGCAGGCCATCACTTGCATCCGCGCCAGGGTATTCACGGGGCTTTTGCCCGTTCGCGCCGGTACAACTGGCTGAGCCGGGTAAGGCGCTCGGCATGTTCGGGGTGCACCTGTGCCCAGCTAAAGCGCCACTCCCAATACCCTTGGGCCACACCGGGAAGGTTCATGCGGCATTCGCCGTCGAGCCCCAGCACGTCCTGCATTTGGTGGATGGCGGTATCGGCCACGCTGGCGCTGGCGGCGGCGATCAATTCCCAGTGAATATTCGGCGCATCTGCAAGGTCAAGCCGCAGGTAGTCAAATGTTCGCTTGCGCTCTTCACCGGACAAATCGGCCCACCAACCCTGTGAGGTGTTGTTGTCATGGGTGCCGGAATAGACCACGGTGTGGGGCTCATAGTTGTGGGGCAGGTAGGCGTTGTCATTGTGGTCGCCAAAGGCAAAGTGCAAAACGCGCATGCCCGGCAGGTCCAGCGTGCGCCGCAGGGCATCGACCTCCGGCGTAATGATGCCCAGGTCTTCGGCAATGATGGGCAGTGGCCCCAGATCCGCCTCAATGGCGGCAAACAGCGCCGCGCCCGGGCCAGCAACCCATCGGCCATGTATGGCGGTGGGCTCGGTGCCGGGAATTTCCCAGTAGTCGACAAAACCACGGAAGTGGTCAATGCGCACAATATCAACCAAGACAAAGGTGTGGCGAATGCGCTGGGTCCACCAGGCGTAATTGTCCTGCTGGTGGGCGCTCCAGCGGTAAAGCGGGTTGCCCCAGCGTTGCCCCGTGGCGCTGAAAAAATCGGGTGGCACGCCGGCCACCACCAGTGCCCGGCCATGTTCGTCAAGTTCAAACAGCTCTTGGTGCGCCCACACTTCGGCGCTTTGGTAGGCAATAAAGATGGGCGCATCGCCCACCACCAAAATGCCGCGCGTGTTGGCATAGTCCTTGAGCCTTTGCCACTGCTGAAAGAAACACCACTGGCAAAACGTCCAGAAGGCGATGCGGGTGGCATGCTCTGCGCGCGCTGCCTGCATTGCCTGCGGCTTGCGCTGCGCCAGCGCTGCGGGCCAGTCACTCCAGTCGGCCCAGTCGTGGGCATCGGCCAATGCCATGAACAGGGTGTAGTCGGCCAGCCAGTCGGACTGGGACTGCTCGAACGCTGCAAGATCAGCACGCTCCTGCGCGCTGGCGGTTTGGGAAAAGCGCTGTGCCGCACGCTCCAGGCGCGCCATGCGCCACGGCACCACGCGGTCAAAATGCACACGTCCGTCGGAAAATCCTGCATCGGGCTCCAAGTCTGGCGCATCCAGCCAGCCACGTTCGTGCAACTGCGCCAGGTCCAGCAGCAGCAGGTTGCCGGCAAATGCCGAGCTGCTCATGTAGGGCGAGTTGCCGGGGCCGATGCTGCCCAAAGGCAATATTTGCCACAGTGTCTGGCCGGCACTCACCAACCAGTCGATGAAGTGGTAAGCGGCCGGGCCAAAGTCGCCACACCCATGGGGGCCGGGCAGGCTGGTGGGGTGCAGCAGCACGCCACTGGTACGGGAAAAACGCATGGTGTTCAAGGCTCCGCAATGCGGTTGGTGTGGGTGCCCACCAGCAGCATCAGGCTGTGTGCACCAAGCAGGCAGGGTTCTGTGCTTTGCCCCAGCCAGTGGCTTGCACCATCGGCTTGCGTGGTGTCCAGCACCGCGCGCCAGGTGCCCGCAGGCAGTGTGAAGGCATGGTCGTGGTGTTCCGCGTTCACCAACAGCAACAGTGGTGCTTGCGAGCGGCCGGGCTGCCCGATCAAACAGCCCAGCACATGCCCGTTCGGGTCGCGCCAAGCATCGCCTTGCAAAAGCTGACCATCGGGCTGAAACCAGGTGAGATCGGGCTGGCCTTGGTGATTACTTGCCCCGTTGTACCAATGGTTGGCAAAGGGCTGCAATCGGCGGCGCAAGCGCAGTACGTTGGCGGTGAAGGCGAGCAGCTCGCGGTCAGCGCCAGCCCAGTCAATCCAGGTGATTTCGTTGTCCTGGCAGTAGGGGTTGTTGTTGCCGCGCTGGCTGTGGCCAATCTCATCGCCAGCGCACAACATCGGCGTGCCTTGTGCCAACAGCGTGGTGGCCAGCAGCGCGCGTTGCAGTCGGCCGCGCAGTGCGTTGACTTGCGCATCGTCGGTGGGGCCTTCGATGCCGCAATTGAAGCTGAGGTTGTGTCCATGGCCGTCGCGGTTGTGCTCGCCATTGGCCAGGTTGTGGCGCTGGTTAAAAGTGACCAGGTCACGCAAATTGAACCCGTCGTGCGACACCACGTAGTTGATCGACTCCGCCTGCGCGCGCCGCTGTGCTCGGTACAGGTCGGCAG
>CAIMHL010000278.1 GCA_903840825.1 uncultured beta proteobacterium | reverse complement strand
TGAAGCTCTTTCCGCGACCTAAGTCCATGCTTACGGCGATGATGGCCTTGGAGTCCCTACAAGGTGCTGTGAATTTTCTCGCGGCAGCTCGTGGTGCTTTGGGCCCTAGCTTGACTGCGTTTGAAGCTATGTCCTCACCTTGTGTCCCGCTTCTAGCCAGACATTTTCCGGACTTGCGCTGGCCCTTCAGCGAACTTTACCCTGTAGCGGTTCTGGTCGAGATCTCCGACTACGACAGCGATACCCATGCACGCGAGGTGCTTGAGGGCTTGGTTGTTGATGCAATGAAAAGTGGTACGGTGGTTGACGGTGTGGTCGCGGAGTCCATCGCCCAATCGCGAGCACTATGGTCCTTACGGGAGAGCATCTCTGAGGCACAAGGTATGGAAGGCGCTCACATTAAGCACGACATCTCACTGATCGCTTCCAGTTTGTCTGAGTTTGTGACTGAGGCCGAGAGAGCGCTGGAGAGGGTAGAACCGGGTGCGCGTGTTGCGTGGTTTGGTCACCTGGGTGACGGAAATCTTCACTTCAACGTTCTGGCTCCCACAGGTGCTGACGCACAGGCCTTCGTTTCGCGCCAAGGAGAAATTAATATGATCGTTCACGATCTGGTGGCAGCCTACAACGGATCAATCAGTGCCGAGCATGGAATAGGGCAGTTGCGGCGGGACGAAAACCACCGATACAAGAGTCCGTTGGAGTTGACGTTGATGAACAGCATCAAGCACGCGCTCGACCCACTTGGACGTATGAATCCCGGAAAGGTGCTTGTTTCCATCTGAAGCAAGCGTCCGCCGAAAACCAAATCCAAAAGTGACTACCTCAGTGATGCAGAAAAAATGTCATTTGATTGCGGGAAAGAAGGCAAAGAGGAGCCACCGTTTATGGCCTGCTTGCAAGTGACCATAGGATCAACATCGCCGGCCCACAGTTGACATACGACCTGCCGATGCCAATGTCGGATACCGGCAGGTAACCTGAATTTATGTAGAGCCGCCTTTGCTACCCAGCGAGTCGCACTTTTCTTAAAGTGAAAACCAAAATCAGAGTGACTGCTTTGGCTTTCATGAGCATGTAGGTGAATGACAGGTATTCACTTAGACAGGTGCCCGGATTGAGCGTTTCCAGAGTTCACTAACGCAGGCTGACCGGTCGTAGAAATCATGAAATTTGCTTGCCCGGAAGCGGCTTCTCGCGACTGACTCTTAACGCGGCAGACCTGCCCCAGACTTTTCCGCTGCCAGCGTCAGCAATACGGCAGGGGTGCCGCCGACTGACCGACAGCTTTATGGAACTTCGACGGTGAAAATCTTTCTGTTGCCCGGAAGTTTATACCCGTGGGGACACGCTTCTGGTTGTCAGGATCCATACGCAGACTTAACCTGTATGACCGGTTACGCCTGCTCAAGAGCCCTTCAGCCAAGAAAACCAGCTTACTCGGTTGAATGACGGCTTCCGAGTTTTAGGGACTGAAAAATGCCCAAACTGGACCAGCATCGGGAATGACCGGTATGGAGAGCTCGACGGAAATCCTCGGCTCACGATGACCGACCGGTTACGCTGCCTATGTACAGTTTGAAACTATGAACAGTTGGCCGAGTGAATTGACCTGCTGCCCAGCGAGTGGGGTCTAAAGTGCTGGACAAGGTCTCCATAGTTACAGCGCCTGAAGGAACTGCATCAATGCGTCAGGTGGCACAAAGCGGTGCATTTTGGTATCAGGATCTTGAAGGCATGCCAGCGCTTTCTCCTTCATTGCCAAGTCCGCTTCTACGTATTGGTGCGTCGTGGACATGCTCTCATGACCTAGCCAAAGGGCAATCACGCTGAAGGCTACCCCTGACTGCAACAAATGCATGGCTGTTGTGTGGCGAATCGTGTGTGGCGAGATACTTCGTTTGGCAAGGCCGACGTGCACCTTGGCCGCACGAGCAACTGCAATGTCGAGTCGCTGAGTGACGTTAGAGCGCGTCATTGGCTGGTCATTTCGATTGGGCAAAAGGGCCGTCTGCGCCACCATTTCGGGATTGCGACGCAGCCAGGCACGTATTTCCAGAACCGTCGATTTCCATAACGGCGTTGAGCGTTGCTTGCGTCCCTTGCCGTGAAGGTGCACGCAAGGTGCGCCGTCCAACACTACGTCAGCAACCCGTACACCAATAATTTCCGACACACGCGCGCCGGTGTTGTAAAGCATGGCCAGTAACAAGTGGTCGCGCTGAGAAGTCCATGTGTCTCCAGGTTGCCCCATCACCTCCAGCATCTCATCACGGGACATGAAGCCCAGAATCGGACGATCGAAGCGCTTCATCGGCACACCCAATGCACGTTCAACAACGTAAAACGACGATACGTCACGACGTGCTGCAAACTTCAGGAATGCACGCAACGCCGTCAGTCGAAGATTACGGCTGCGTACAGTGTTGTGTCGCTCTGCTTCCAGGTAATCCAGAAACGCCAGAATCAGATCCGGTTCAATGTCGGCCAAGAGCAGCGCCGTTGGCTGTTTACCCAAGCGCTTGTGAGCGAAGTCCAGAAATAGCATCAAGGCATCGCGGTAGGATGCGATGGTACGAGGACTCAATGCTCGCTGGGAAACCAAATATTCGGTGAAGAATTGCTGAACCAGCGATGCAAACGACGGTGGGCGGGGTGCAATCACTTCAGACATGGTCCCACCTCCAATGGTTGCGCGAATTGCTCGAATTTTTTGGCAGCCAAGGCCATCAATTCAGGCACGCCAGTGAGATACCAATAGGTATGAGTCACGGTGGCGTGGCCAACGTAGGTCGCCAAAGCCAGCATCGATTGATCGACATTTACCCCTTGCGCATGCCAAAGCATCACGCGCCTGACCACGAAGGTGTGCCTGAGGTCATGGATGCGTGGCTGTGCATGCGCGCCACGGTTGACCCAGCCCAGTTGGTCACGCAGACGTTCAAAAACCCGCCGCACCTGACGCAAACCCAAAACCAATCCCATCAGACGACCTCGTGTGCCAACGAAGAATGGCATCTGCTCTGATGGTTCAATCTGGCAACTGCGCACTGATCGATAGCGTCGCATGGCTTCCACCGTGCTCGAATGCATTGGTACATGGCGGGATTTGGCAAACTTGGTGTTCCTTATGGTCAGCATGCCCGACTGAAAGTCAACGTCGCAATCCTTCAGGTGAACGGCTTCGGAGACACGAAGCCCGGTCGACGAGATCAGTCCAAACAGCGTCTCAAAGGTTGCACCACGTAATCCTGATCCAGGAGTCGGACCGAGGCCGCGTGCAGCAGTCATCAAATCAGTAATTTCTTGTTCGCTATAGATGTGCGGTGCCAAACGTTGCCCACTTTGTCCAAAAATTCGATCATTTGGAACTTCAATGCGAGGCTCAAACTGCTGCATGTAGCGCATGAACGAACGCAGCTTTTTTAGCCGTCGTGCCCAGGTTGCAGGGTCATCGCTTTTACCCTTGTCTAGTCGTGCCCATTTCGCCATGATTTCAATGGTCAAGGGTGCGTTATGGCCGAGACCATCGATGTAGCGCGCAAAACTCCTGATCGAATAGTCAATGCCACGCATGCCAAAACCTAGTCGGCGACGTTCAGCCAGGTAATTGTCAGCATGCGACAGCATCGAAATGGGTGTCGTTGAGGTCTTGTTCATGATGCGCTCCCTGGCCAAGCCAAAGCCACCGTCACCAAATTTCTGCTGTCAAGTTTGGCGTAAATCAGAGTCGTCCCCAGCGAGCGGTGTCGTAGAACATCGGCGACCTCTTTGAGGGAGCTGCCACCAGCCAACAAACGACTGGCCATGGTGTGTCGCAGAAGGTGTGCTCTTGTATATGGCAGTCCTGCGCGTGCATAGGCTTGGCGAATTGTTTTTTGCACGACATCAGAGCTGATGGATTGGCCGCGTGGTGTGAGGTGCCGAACAAACACAGCTCGGTTGGTGGTTTGGGGCCGCTCAAATTGCAGGTATTGAGCAATGGCCTGACCCGTAGTCGCCGGTAATGGAAGAACGTCTTCGCGATGGTTCTTGGTCTTACGCAATGTAATAGTGCCAGCTTGCCAATCGATGTCGTCAAGATTCAATTTGGCGACTTCGCAACTGCGCAATCCCAAATCCAACGCACAGCGCACGATGGCATCGCCGCGCCGACCTGATGGGACTGCTTGCCCAAGGCTGCCGATTAGACGAGCCACCTCATCGTTGCTGAGTGTCTTTGGAAGTGAGGCAAGTTGCCAATTGGCTGGATGACACACCACGCCAATAAGACCGTGCACTTGGTCGCCCCGCGAGGCCCGATAACGGAGGTAGACCCGCAGTGCTGAGGCCAATGAACCGAGACCCCCCGGCGTGCTGTACAACTCGCTTTGACGAGCGAAGAACTGGCGCACATCGTCGGGTTTTATCGTTGAGATATCCACTGGGCGATCAGAAAATTGTTTGTTTAGCAGACGCCTCACTATTCTTATGTGCATGCTGCGTGTTTTTGGCACAAGTCCCCGGGCATGGTTCAAGTGGTCGTCAAATTTGCGTAGCTCTTCATCTACTGGGGTTGACCCCTGCGCTCGCTCGGGGATGACTGCATTGGCGCGCAACACAACGAGCAAAAGCCCGAGCGCTGCACGCAAGGGAACAACATTTCTGATGACAGGGCGGGCGCAATCGCAGGCAGGCAGGTGCTCGTTCAAAAAACTAGAAACCATATCTTCGTTGACCTGACAGATGTTCACAGATCTGCGACTCGTCCAGCGTGCGAAGTGAGCCAGGCATCCAAGATAAATGTTCACGGTGATGGTTGCGTGTCCACGGGCGTTCAGGAAATGCGTAAAAGCATCAATGTGGGGCGCAAACTGGCTGTTGAGTAACCACTCGGTCGAACTGCTGGGTAATGGTCGCGAAGTCATGATGATCTCCAAAAGTTGAGACACCACTTCACAACATCGACAAAACTATGTCCAGATAAATCGAACCCACTCGTGGCTGAAGCCACATAAATACGCCATTTGAGCAGATGAAAAACAGTCAACTGTCCATAGTTTTAAACTGTGCATAGGCAGCGCAATGTACATCTGTACATTGCGCTGCTGACCTGACTTAGA
>CAIMHL010000277.1 GCA_903840825.1 uncultured beta proteobacterium | reverse complement strand
GTTTGGCCAGCACACGGGCCACGCAGTAGAGCAAGCCGACACGGTCGCTGGCTGAAATGTTGAGTAGCCAGCGCTGGGCTTTCTCATCCGGACGCAAGGTAACGCGCGGCGCGATAGGAAAGCTCTTGACCCGGCGTGACACCCGGCCCCGGCTGGGCGCAGGGAGCGGGCCGCCGGCGGTGATCGTGCGGGCCAGTTCGCTCTCGATCATGCTGGTGAATTCCTGGTAGTGGTCTGGCATGGTGGAGGCGATCACTTGAAAGGTGTCCAGCGCGTAGCCGTTGTTGGCGGTGTGAATGCGGGCATCAAGAATGCTAAAACCACCCTGGTCAAAGAAGCCGCAAATACGGGCAAACAGGTCTGGCTGGTCGGGGGTGTAGACCAGCACCTGCAGTCCTTCACCCAAAGGCGACATGCGTGCACGCACAATGGATTTCCCCTGGCCCACATGGCGCGAAATTTGGCGGGTGTGCCAAGCAATATCGGCGGCGTCGTGGCGCATGAAGTAGCCCACATCCAGCGTATCCCACAAGGCTTTGTGGGCCTCAAACGGCAGGGCATAAAGGGCGAGGTTGACGAGTGCTTCGCGCTTGCGGGATTCAACTTCGGCATCCGGGTCGGGGGCGCGGCCCCCTAAGGTGCGCAGCGTCAGGCGGTAAAGGTCTTCAAGCAGTTTGCCTTTCCAAGCGTTCCATACCTTGGGACTGGTGCCGCGAATGTCAGCTACGGTGAGCAGATACAGGGCTGTCAGGTTGCGCTCATTGCCAATACGTTTAGCAAAAGCGCTGATGACATCAGGGTCGCTCAAGTCCGACTTTTGGGCAACATGGCTCATGGTGAGGTGGTTCACGACGATGAGTTCGATCAGTTGGCCGTCTTCGCGGTTGATGTCGTGTTGTTTGCAAAAACGACGCACTTCCATGGCACCGAGTTCAGAGTGGTCCCCGCCCCGGCCTTTTGCAATGTCGTGAAAGAGGGCGGCCACATACAAAATCCAGGGCTTGTCCCAACCTGAGGCCAGTTGCGAGCAAAACGGATATTCGTGGGCGTGCTCCACAATAAAGAAGCGGCGCACATTGCGCAGCACCATCAAAATATGCTGATCGACGGTGTAGACATGAAACAGGTCGTGCTGCATCTGCCCCACAATTTTGCGAAACACCCACAGGTAGCGCCCTAGTACCGAGGTTTGGTTCATGAGGCGCATGGCGTGCGTGAGGCCGCTACTCTGCGTCAGTATTTTTTTGAAGGTAGCGCGGTTGACTGGGTCGCTGCGGAACTGGCTGTCCATCAGGTTGCGCGCGTTGTACAAGGCGCGCAAGGTGCGGGCAGACAGCCCTTTTAGCCCTACGGTGGTTTGGTAGATAAGGAAGGTTTCCAGAATGGCGTGGGGTTCGCGCTGGTAGAGGTCGTCACTGGCCACTTCGATCATGCCGGCTTTGTCAAAAAAGCGGTCATTGATGGGGCGCGGCTCATGGGTAGAGGGGCTCAGGCGCTCTTCAATATTGAGCAGCAAAATCTGGTTTAACTGGGTGACTGCTTTGGCGGCCCAGTAGTAGCGGCGCATGAGTGCTTCGCTGGGGCGCACAAAGGCACGCCGGTCTACATGGGGGGAGGGCGCCTCATAGCCAAACGACTGGGCCACACTGGTTTGCAGATCAAATACCAAGCGGTCTTCGCGGCGCTGGGCAATCAGGTGCAGACGCGCGCGGATCAGCCTTAGGAGCGCTTCGTTGCTTTTGATTTGTTTGATTTCAAACGCTGTGGCCAATCCATTTTTGGCCAGTTCATCCCAGCGGTTGCCGTACCCCGCAGCTTTGGCCACCCACAAAATCACTTGCAAGTCTCGCAGGCCACCGGGGGATTCTTTGCAGTTGGGCTCCAGCGAGTAGGGCGTGTCTTCAAACTTGCTGTGGCGCTGGCGCATTTCCAGGGTTTTGGCGACAAAAAAAGCCTCGGGGTCGAGGGCGTTTTTGAACTGTGCCTCAAACTCTGAAAACAAGGCATTGCTGCCCGTGATCACCCGGGCTTCCAGGAGCGAGGTTTGAACTGTGACGTCCAGGGATGATTCTTTGAGGCAATCAGAAACCGTGCGCACACTAGAGCCAATTTCCAGGCCGGCATCCCAGCAGCTGCCAATAAAGCCTTCAATGCGGGCTTTGAGGGCGGGGTCTGATTCCGGCGAGCGGTCGTTGGGCATCAAGACCAGCACGTCCAGATCGGAATAGGGAAACAACTCACCACGCCCAAAGCCACCCACGGCCACCAATGCAAACGAGGCCTCGAAGCCGGCTTGCACCCATAAGATCTTCAGGGTGGCATCCGCCAGCGAGGAAAGCTTTTTTAAGGCAGCACCGACGCCTCGGGTGGAGGTCCCACTGGCGGCCAGAGACTTGAAAAGTTCAGTTTTCTGGCTGCGGTAGCGGGCACGCAGCTCGGGGAGGTCGGTCATGAGGGCCTTATTTGACGAAGGACGGGATGGCGGGGCCACCGGCGGACAGGGTGAGCACCTCGTAGCCGGACTCGGTCACCAGCACGGTGTGCTCCCACTGCGCGGAGAGCGAGCGGTCTTTGGTGACGATGGTCCAGCCGTCGCCCATTTCCTTGATTTCTTTGCGCCCTATATTGAGCATGGGCTCAATGGTGATGGTCATGCCGGCCTTGAGTTGGGACAGTGTGCCGGGGCGACCGTAATGCAAAATCTGCGGGTCTTCGTGAAACTTCTGGCCAATGCCGTGGCCGCAAAACTCGCGCACCACACTCAGGCCATGCCCTTCAGAAAAGGTTTGAATGGCGTGGCCAATATCGCCTAAATAGACGCCGTCCTTCACTTTGACGATACCGTGCCACATCGCCTCGTAAGTGAGCAGACACAAGCGCTTGGCGGCCACAGACACGTCACCCACCATGAACATACGGCTGGAGTCGCCATGCCAGCCGTCTTTGATGACGGTCACATCCACGTTCACGATATCGCCTTTTTTCAGCGGCTTGTCGTTGGGGATGCCGTGGCACACCTGCTGGTTGATCGAGGTGCAAATCGACTTGGGGTAGGGGTTGTGGCCCGAGGGCGCGTAGTTGAGTGGTG
>CAIMHL010000276.1 GCA_903840825.1 uncultured beta proteobacterium | reverse complement strand
GGTATAGCCAAAACGGCTGAAGTCTCGCACCCGCATCGGGTAGAGTTTGCCGATCAAGTGGTCGCACTCATGCTGCACCACACGGGCGTGAAAGCCCTCAGCCATGCGGTCAATCGGATCGCCAAACTGGTCAAACCCGGTGTAGCGAATACGCGAAAAACGGGGCACCGCCGCACGCAAACCGGGCACCGACAAGCAGCCCTCCCAGTCTTCAATTTCAAGCAGGGTCGAATCTTCTTCAGAGGCCCCCAGCGGCGTGATTACGGGGTTGATCAACACCGTTTTAGGCACAGGTGGCGCATCCGGGTAACGCGGGTTGCGCGTGTTGGTGCCAAAAATCACCAGCTGCAAATCCACACCAATTTGAGGTGCCGCCAAGCCAGCGCCATCAGCCGCCAACATCGTGTCGAGCATGTCAGTGATCAGCAGATGAAGCGCGTCCGAGTCAAACTCGGTCACGGGTTGGGCAGTGCGCAGCAAACGCGCATCCCCCATTTTTAAAATTTCACGAATGGTCATCAAGCAACTCCTTCAAACCTTGTTCATCCAGCACCGTCACGCCCAGCTCCAGGGCTTTGGCCAGCTTGCTGCCGGCCTCAGTACCTGCCACCACATAGGTAGTTTTTTTGCTCACTGAGCCGGCCACTTTGCCGCCGGCGGCTTCGATCAGGTCTTTGGCTTCATCCCGGCCCAGCGTGGGCAGCGTGCCGGTGATCACGAAGGTTTGTCCGCTGAAAGGGGTGGCGAGCACGGGCGCTGGTGGGCCTTCTGCCCAGGTCACACCACAGGCGCGCAACTGCGCGACGACTTCGCGGTTGTGAGGCTGGTCAAAAAAGGTGCGCAGGCTTTGGGCAACCGTGGGGCCCACATCGTTGACCAAGAGCATCTGCTCTTCAGGCGCGTCCATGATGGCATCGAGCTTGCCAAAATAACGCGCCAAAGCCTTGGCTGTGGCCTCCCCCACATGGCGAATCCCCAAACCAAAAAGAAAGCGCGGGAGTGTGGTTTGCTTGGACTTCTCCAGCGCCTCCACAATATTCTGAGCCGACTTGTCGGCCATGCGGTCCAGCCCTGCCAAGGACGTCAATCCCAATCGGTACAGGTCAGGCAGGGTTTTGATGACGTTGCAGTCCACCAGTTGGTCAACCAACTTGTCGCCCAAGCCCTCCACCTCCACGGCGCGCCGCTGGGCAAAATGCAAAATGGCCTGCTTGCGCTGGGCGCTGCAAAAAAGCCCGCCGGTGCAGCGGTAATCTACCTCCCCCGCCTCGCGCACCGCCGCACTGCCGCACACCGGGCAACTACGCGGCATGGTGAACAGGGCGCCGCGCTCAGCACCCTCGGCGGGCAACACCACACCCACCACCTCCGGAATCACATCACCCGCACGCCGCACGATCACGGTGTCGCCAATGCGCACGTCTTTGCGACGGGCTTCGTCTTCGTTGTGCAGGGTGGCGTTGGTCACGGTCACACCGCCCACAAACACCGGGGCCAGTTTGGCCACAGGGGTGAGCTTGCCGGTGCGCCCCACCTGCACATCAATGCCCAGCACAGTGGTGAGCTGCTCTTGCGCGGGAAACTTGTGCGCTACCGCCCAACGCGGCTCACGCGTCACAAAACCCATGCGCCGCTGCAGCACCAGGCTATTCACTTTGTAGACCACGCCATCAATATCAAAGCCCAAGCCGTCGCGCTGTGCGCCAATGAACTGGTAATACGCTACTAATTCAGTAGCGCCTCTAGCAATCTGCACAAGCTCTGAGACCGGAAAACCCCAATTCTTCAACGTTTGAAGCATCTCGAAATGCGAGCCAAACGCCGGTCCGCCCGCCTCCACCGGCGTGACCTCGCCCAATCCGTAGGCATAAAAGCTCAACGGCCGCTGGGCCGCAATGCTGGGGTCTAGCTGGCGCACGGCACCAGCGGCGGCATTGCGGGTGTTGACGAAGGTTTTCAACCCACGCTCGCGCTGCTTTTCGTTAAGGCGCTCAAAATCATCGCGACGCATGTACACCTCACCGCGCACCTCCAGCACGGGCGGCACGGTGCCTGGCAGGCGCAGCGGAATTTGGCCAATGGTGCGGATGTTTTGCGTCACGTCCTCACCCATTTCGCCATCACCCCGAGTGGCGGCTTGCACCAGCACACCGTGCTCGTAGCGCAAGCTCATCGCCAGGCCGTCAAACTTGGGCTCGGCCACATATTCCACAGCAGGTGCTGACTCGTCCAAACCCAGCTCACGGCGGGCTCGACCATCAAAATTTTCAGCCCCACTGGCCTCGGTATCGGTCTCGGTTTTGATGCTCAGCATGGGCACCGCATGGCGCACACTCACAAACTGGTCCAGCGGTTTTCCACCCACCCGCTGGGTGGGTGAATCAGGCGTGGTCAAGTCGGGGTGCTGGGTCTCAATCGCCTGCAAGGCTTTGAACAAACGGTCGTATTCAGCATCGGGAATGGTGGGCGCGTCCAGCACGTAATAGCGGTGGGCGTGTTCGTGCAAGCTGCGTTTAAGCGCCTCAAGGTGGGCCAAATCAGGCTCGGGCGCCGGCGAAGAAAACAAATCCTGCATCAAAACGAAAACCTAAATCTCAAGAAAACAAGCGTCGCGCCAAGGGCGACCCAGCTGACAAATCGCGCTGATCCAGGGTGTCGTACAAGTGCTCTAGATCACGCGCAATCGTATCCATCGCCTCGCGGGTGACTTTCACGCCGTTGTCGTCAGTGACTTCACCGTCCATCTGCTCAGCCAGCGCTTGCATCGCGTCGCGCATGCGGGCAAACGCCTGCTCGGTGCGCTCCACCTGCGGCACATCGAAACTCATCACCAGTTCCCTAATGGCCGAGTAATCGAGGTCTTCAGCAAGCGCCGCTTGGGCGTCAAAGTTCAGGCTCAGCACCGGCGGCAATCCTGGCAGGTGCGACGGGATGACCATGCGCCCAGGAATGGCACCCGCCACAAAGCCTACGCGGGCGGCATTTTGCTGCACATAACCGGGGCTCCAGGCCGCGTTGATGGCGCGCAAAACAAAGCCCAACTGCGCATCATGGTCGCTGGCAAACTGATCCAGTTCGCGGGCACGCGCCACCTCGCCGGTCATCTCCAAAAACTCGGGCGTGGCGTTGATGCTGTCGCAAAAAGCCTGCGTCTTCATCACAAACTCAGAAAACTCAATCTCGTTAAGCCCCCCCGAGCGATTGGCCAGCTGCACCCCGGCCTGAAACTGGCGGTAGCGCTGCCCCGCAGTCGGCTTTTCCCAGCGCTGCAGTTGTGCGTTAAAAGCCTCTATAGCCAGTGGCTTGCCACCCGCCCGCCGGCTAGCCGGCATGGCCGCAAGCGCCGCATCGCCTGATACCTCGCCCTCGGGCGTGATAGTTGCCATGCTGTCAATCAAGGCATCCAGTGACGACTTCTTGTCCACCACCGGCAAGGGGAAATGCGCCACATCAAATGCAGCGGCATCCAGCTCAGGGTCCAGATCACTGCCAACCGGCACCTCAGCCTCGCCTTTGGTAGCTTGACGGGGCAGGTTTTTGCGCGAGGTCCAAGCCCCCTGAAGCGCAATAGCCAACACCAGCAAAACGCCCCCAAGGGCCAAACCAATTTGCAAATTACTCATCACCATCATGCCGACTCCACCATAGAAACTGCCGCATCCATATCCACCGCAACAATACGTGAAACGCCCTGCTCCTGCATCGTGACCCCAATCAACTGC
>CAIMHL010000275.1 GCA_903840825.1 uncultured beta proteobacterium | reverse complement strand
GGTGATGAGCTCCTCGGGCAAAGGCCAAAGCAAGATCGACGGCCCGGCAGACGTACTAAAGGCTTGGGACTACGCCATGGCCGGTGGCCGGGTCAGCGGGGGGCGCATTATTGTGGAAGGCTTTATTGACTTTGACTACGAAATCACCCTGCTGACCGTGCGCGCGCTGGATGCTGCGGGTCAGGTGGAAACTCATTTTTGCGAGCCCATCGGCCACATTCAGGTGAGTGGCGACTATATAGAGAGCTGGCAGCCGCACCCCATGCCGGGCACGGCGCTTGCGCGTTCGCGCCAAATTGCCCAAGCCGTGACCGACAACCTGGGCGGCCAGGGACTTTACGGTGTGGAGTTGTTCGTGAAAGGTGATGAGGTGTGGTTCAGCGAAGTGAGCCCGCGCCCGCATGACACGGGTTTGGTGACGCTGGCCACCCAAGTGCAAAGCGAGTTTGAGCTGCACGCCCGCGCCATTTTGGGCCTACCGGTCAACACCGCGCTGCGCAGCCCCGGTGCCAGCGCCGTGATTTACGGCGGCGTAGAGGCCAAAGGCATTGTGTTTGACGGCGTGGCCGACGCCCTGCGCGTGCCCAACACCGACATTCGCCTGTTTGGCAAGCCCGAGAGCTTTGTGAAACGCCGCATGGGCGTGGCGCTGGCCTTTGATGCCGATGTGCAAGTGGCCCGCACCAACGCCAAGCTGGCAGCCTCCAAAGTGAAGCCTCGGGTGGCTTGAGAATTGCTATTTAAATAATAGCTGTTTAAGCACGTATTTATTGATCTAAAGGCCAATTTAACAAAAAACTCCACAGGCTAGGCCTGTGGGGTTTTTCGTTTTAGGCCACCGCCCGTTTGGTACGCGCGCGGATGTTAAGGGCTTCCACGCCAAGTGAGAACAGCATGGCCACGTACACGTAGGCTTTGGGCACATGCACATCAAACGCCTCGGCCACCAACAAGGTGCCCACCATGGTCAAGAAGGCCAGTGCCAGTACTTTGATTGAGGGGTGCGCGTCCACAAAATCACCAATGGGCTTGGCCGCAAACATCATGACCGCCACCGAGGCCACCACGGCAGCAATCATCACGTTGATGTTGTCCACCATGCCAACCGCGGTAATGACCGAGTCCAGCGAGAAAACGATATCCACAATACCGATTTGCACGATAGTGCCCCAAAAAATAGAAGCGCCAGCCTTGACTGACTGCACGCCCGCCTCTTCTTCTTTGGTGGCGTGGGCCTCAACTTCCATGAAAATTTCATGCGAGGCTTTGTAAAGCAAAAACAAACCGCCGCCCAGCAAAATCAAATCCCGCCCGCTGATCTCCTGCGCCAGCACAACAAACAATGGCGTCGTCAACGTCATCACCCAAGCCAGGCTGAACAAGAGCGCAATGCGGGAAAACATGGCAAAGCCCAAGCCCAGACGGCGCGCAATATCGCGCTTTTCAGGGGGCAAGCGCCCGACCAAAATGCTGATGAAAATGATGTTGTCGATGCCCAGAACGATCTCCAAGGCAGCGAGCATGAAGAAGGCGATCCAGATATTCGGGTCGAGGAGTATTTCCATAGCAAAAGTCTCAGCAGGTAAAAATTAACAATTTTAAAGAATTCAGGAACTGCAAGGCCGCTTCACCAGGCCTGAACCCCCAGATGACTTAAGGCTTAAAGTCCCAGCCCGCAGCCATAGGGGCTGTGTGATTTTCAGAGTCGCCAGCAAATAAAGCCCTTGGGCAGGGATAATCCAACCCCTATGGCACTTATTACCTTTTTGAACGCCCAGCTCGCTTTTGGGCATGTGGCTCTCCTTGATCACACCGACTTTGCTCTTGAATCCAACGAACGCGTGGGCGTGATTGGCCGCAACGGAACCGGCAAAACCTCTTTTTTAAAAATCCTGGGCGGGCTTGAAAAAGCCGACGACGGCACACTTCAACTGCAGAACAACCTGCGCTTGGCGTATGTGGCGCAGGAACCCGTGCTCGACCCCAACGCCACCGTTTTTGCCGCGGCCAGCGAAGGCATTGGTGGCATCAAAGCCCTGATTGACCAATATTGCGAAGGCATTGGCGACCTCGACGCCCTGCAAAGCGCGATTGAAGCGCAAGACGGCTGGAACTGGGAGCAGCGCGTGACCGAGACGCTGCACCGCCTGCACCTCGATGAAAACGCCATCATCAGCACGCTCTCCGGCGGTACCAAAAAACGGGTCGCCCTGGCCCAAGCGCTAGTGGCCCAGCCCGATGTGCTGCTGCTCGATGAGCCGACCAACCACCTGGATCTGGACTCCATTGAATGGCTGGAAGACCTGCTGATTGCTTTCAAAGGCAGCGTCGTCACCATCACCCACGACCGCTCGTTTTTGGACCGTGTCGCCACCCGCATTGTGGAACTCGACCGGGGCAAGTTCCGCTCTTACGACGGCAACTTTGCGCAGTATTTGATTCTGAAAGAAGACCAGTTGGCGCAAGAAGCCGTGATCAGCGCCAAGGCCGACAAGCTGCTGGCGCAAGAAGAGATTTGGATTAGAAAAGGCGTGGAAGCCCGCCGCACCCGCAGCCAAAGCCGCATCGTGCGCCTAGAAAACCTGCGCGCCAGCCGCAAAGCGCACCGCGACTCGGTGGGCAATGTGCGCATGGACGTGGCCTCGGGCGCCTTGGGTGGCAAGCTGGTCGCTGAATTGACCGACGCCAGCCTGTCGTTTGGCGACAAGGTCATCATCAAAGACTTCACTGCGGCCATCATGCGGGGCGACAAAATTGGCCTGCTGGGTGCCAACGGCGCGGGCAAAACCACGCTTTTGAAACTCATTTTGGGTGAGCTCACCCCCGACAGCGGCAAAATTCGCCAGGGTGCCAACTTGCAAGTGGCCTACTTTGACCAAATGCGCAACGCGCTGGACCTGGATGCTACCTTGGTCGACTTCATCAGTCCCGGCAGCGAGTGGATTGAGATTGGCAACCAGCGTAAGCACGTCAAGAGCTACCTGGGCGACTTTTTATTCTCGGCATCCCGCGCCAACTCCCCCGTGCGCTCGCTCTCGGGTGGCGAGCGCAACCGCTTGTTGCTGGCGCGCTTGTTTGCCCGCCCCGCCAATGTGCTGGTGCTTGACGAGCCAACCAATGACTTGGACATCGAAACCCTGGAGTTGCTGGAAGACTTGCTGCAAAGCTACGAAGGCACGGTGTTTTTAGTCAGCCACGATCGCACCTTCCTCGACAACGTGGTCACCAGCACCATTGCCTGCGAAGGCAACGGCCTGTGGCGCGAATACGAAGGCGGCGTGCAAGACTGGCTCATCCAGTCCAAACGCAGCCAAGCGATTCAACTCGCTAGCAATTCAGTAGCTGGTTCAGCACAGCAGGCGGGCTCCAGAGGTAATAAAAGCAATAAGTCTGCCGATGCCGCCAAAACCGTCAGCGTGCAAAAGCTAAGCAACAAAGCCCAACGCGAACTAGACAGTTTGCAAGCCACGATTGACGCGCTGGAGCAAGAGCAAGCCCAACTGCACGCCGAGTTGGCGGACACCAACCTCTACGCCACCAACCCCACCCGCGCCACGGTAATTTATGCGCGTGATGCAGTGGTTGAAGAACAAATGCTGGCTGCCATGAGCCGCTGGGAAGAACTCTCGGGCAGTTAAGTCACGCGGGCAAGCGCACGGTGCGGCCCTGCAAACGGGCAATCAAGGCCGGTGCGATCTGTTGCAGGGGCAGCACAGCATCGGCCGCGCCTCTTGCAATGGCTTCCCTCGGCATGCCAAACACCACACAACTGGCCGCGTCTTGCACCAGGTTGTAACTGCCAGCGTCCCGCATGGTGCGCATGGCCTGCGCGCCGTCGCTGCCCATGCCGGTAAGCATCACACCTATTGCGTTGGCCTTGACCTCGCTGGCGACCGAGTTGAACAGCACGGCCACCGAAGGCTTGTGCAAGTTCACCTGCGCGCCGTCGTCGACGATGGCCACATACGCCCCGCCCTTTCGTGCGACCCTGAACTGCCGCCCACCCGGTGCCAGGTAGGCGTGCCCCGGCAAAATAGGCTCGCCATCCACCGCCTCCTTGACTGTCATGGGGCAAAGACCATTGAGTCGAGATGCAAAACTCGCCGTAAAGCCCGCCGGCATGTGAATGGTGATGACCATGCCCGGCGTGTCTGCCGGCAAGTGCGTCAATATTTCCCTGATGGCCTCGGTGCCTCCGGTGGAGGCGCCCATACAAATCAACTGATCCAAAGGCACTTTTCCCAGACGCTGCGGCACCGTCACCAAGGGGGCGGGGCCTGTACGTTTGACCAAGGCAGAGGCCGCCACCCTTATTTTTTCCACAATCTCGACCGCCAAGCCATTTAAACCATCAGGCCCGCCCAAGCGGGGCTTGGCAACAAAGTCAACAGCGCCCAGCGCCAGTGCCCGCAAGGTAGCGTCTGCACCGCGCTCAGTCAGTGTTGACACCATCACCACCGGCATGGGCCGCAAGCGCATCAGGCGCTCCAGAAACTCGATACCGTCCATGTGGGGCATCTCAATGTCCAGGGTGATCACGTCCGGGTCGAGCGAGCGAATCATTTCTCTGGCCATCAAAGGGTCGGTGGCGGCACCGATGCACGTCATGTCGGCTTGCTGATTGATAATTTGCGCCAGCAACCCACGGACCAAGGCCGAATCATCGACCACGAGCACGCGGATCTTCTTCAAGTCAAAACTCACTGGAGTACGCCTCAGTAGGGCAAAGACAGCAGGGCAGCGTCAGGCGGTTGAAGGGCGAGCAGGGGTTCGACCTCCACCCCCAGGTCAAACGAGATGACCAGGTGCGCCATGTCCAGCAAGATCAGCATGCGTGACTCCAGCGACACCAGACCCGTGATGGCCTCGTGCCTGATCACGGTGTCAAACTCCGGAGCGGCTTTGATGGCCCCCAAGGGCAGCTCTATCACATCACTCACCGAGTCCACCACAATACCAATGGTGCGCTTAGCGATATTGAGGATGACGACCACGGTGGAGGGGTCGTAAACCACCGCCGAGCAATTGAACTTGATCCGCATATCCACCACGGGCACAATAACGCCCCTCAAATTGATCACCCCCTTGATGAAATCAGGGGCGTGGGCGATGCGGGTGGGCGGCTCGTAGCCGCGAATTTCCTGAACCAGAAGAATATCAATGCCGTATTCTTCATTGTCAAGCTTGAAGGTCAAATATTCCTTGAGATCAAGGGGCAAGCGGTTGTCAGCGGCAGGGGTTAAATTCATTTGATGTGTGTTTCTTTAGTCGTCGATTAATGGCGTGAGCGCCTGACGAGGGATCCGGTATCCAATATCAAAGCCACCTTGCCATCGCCCAAAATTGTGGCCCCAGAGATATGGTTTACTTTTCGGTAATTACTCTCCAGGTTTTTAACCACCACCTGCTGTTGGCCCAATAATTCATCGACCAGCAAAGCCACGCGACTCCCGCTGGACTCAACCACCACCATGATTTTTCTGTCGCCCCCCAATTCAAAGCGGGGGATTTGAAAAAGCGCCTCAAGATCAACCACGGGCATGTACGCGTCGCGCACCTTGACCAACTGCGCACTTTGCCCGATGGTGTTGACCATCCGGTCATCCACCTGGAACGACTCCACCACGGACGACAAGGGCAATATATAAACCTCGTTGCCCACAGAGACCGACATACCATCCATGATGGCCAACGTCAGTGGCAACCGAACCGAGATGCGAAGACCGTGTCCTTCCACCGAGTCAATCTCAACCGTGCCATTCAAGGCGCTGATATTGCGCTTGACCACATCCATGCCCACTCCGCGCCCGGACACATCGGTCACCACCTCAGAGGTAGAAAAGCCCGGCGCAAAGATGAGTTGCCAAACGGCAGCGTCAGGCATTTGGTCCGACACGTCCAAGCCGTTTTCACGGGCCTTGGCGAGAATTTTTTTGCGCGACATGCCGCGCCCATCGTCCCGCACCTCAATCAGGATGGAGCCGCCCTGATGCATGGCAGACAAACGAATCGTTCCCTTTTCGGGCTTGCCCGCACGCAAGCGCTCAGCGGGCAGTTCAATGCCGTGGTCGCAACTGTTGCGCACCAAATGCGTCAGCGGGTCAATGATTTTTTCAACCAGACCTTTGTCCAACTCGGTGGTTTCGCCTTGGGTAATAAAGTCGACACTTTTGCCCAACCTGATGGCCAAATCGCGCAGCATGCGGGGAAAGCGGCTAAACACCACCGACATCGGAATCATGCGAATCGACATGACCGACTCCTGCAAATCCCGGGTATTTCGCTCCAGATCAGCCAAGCCAGTCAGGAATTTCTGGTGCAATTCCGGGGCGAGTAAACGGCTGTTTTGAGCCATCATGGCTTGGGTAATCACCAACTCACCCACCAGGTTGATGAGCTGATCGACCTTGCTGATCGACACCCTGAGGGTTTGCGCTTCGGTGTTGAGGGCGAGATTTTGGGGCTTCTCCGCCGCCTTGCTGTTGGTCTGGCCGGCCGCACGCCCATCCACATCAAAAACCTCGGCGCTTTGTGGGCTAACAACCGGGAAATCCACAAGCTCAGGGGCGATGGATTCTGTGATCTGGATGTGTTCTTTTGAAACGTGAAACGAAAACAAATCCAATAAATCCTCATTGGAGGAGGACGTTGTCACCGAAAAGCTGCGCGTTTGAGCATCAGGAGGGGTTAGCTCAGCAATCTGACCCAAGTCAGGGATGTCAAGAAACAAGGCAACGACCTCGTCCGCGTCAGACAGTCGCGCCAAAGGGCCAATATGCAGCACCAAGGACCGCCCCCCCGCGGCAGGCAACGCCGGGGGTGTCACCAATACATAGTCTGGCACCTCATCTGGCACCTCTATTACGAGCGGCGCCCGGGGCTCGGGAACCTGGCCCGCGGTCATGGCTGCGAGCCGTCGAATCAGGTCGGTCGCATCGGGCAAGTCACCCTCCAGCACGCCTTCATGGCGGGCAAGAAATGCGCGGGAAATATCGGCAGACTCCAGCAAGACCTCAACCATCGTGCTGCCAAATGGAATTTCGTGCCGACGCAAACGGTCAAGCAGGGACTCCATCTGATGCGTTAACGCCACCACATCAGAAAAACCAAAGGTGGCCGCGCCCCCTTTGACCGAGTGGGCGCAGCGAAAGATACCATTTAGAGCTTCTTCATCAATCACATGAGGGTTAAACGTGATCAACAGTTTTTCCATCAGATCGAGGTTTTCTCTGGCCTCCTCAAAAAATATCTGATAAAACTGACTCAGATCGAAGTCCCCCCCTGAGACACTGGTATCTTGATGCGCTTGCGCCATGATTCACTCCAAATGACTGTTTACCCAACTATAGGGTGCACATGAGTCTAGGTAATGCAGACCGGTCCAAAAGGCGATAAAACGCCACGTTTGCAGGCTTTTTCAAGCAGCACAAATTAATTTGGACGATCCAGGGATCGTGGACAATGTTAGACATCACCATGAAAAAAGACTTGCCCACACAAATCAAGAAAATTCTCCACTTGGAAGACTCTCTTGTGGACCATGATCTAACGCTGCGGGCTCTGCTCAAAGCGGGGGAGAAATGTGAAGTTTGTCGTGTAGAAACCCTGGAAGACTTTCAGCGCATGGTTCGGGAAGATGACTTTGACGTCATTCTTGCAGACTATCACCTACCTGGATTTACGGCGCAGGAAGCCTGGGAAGTCCTACAAAACGCGCCCTCCCCGCCTCCATTTATCCTGCTCTCGGGTGCTATTGGTGAGCCTGCCGCGGTCGCTGCCATCAAAATGGGCATGAGTGACTACCTGGCCAAAGATGAATTGCCCAAGTTAGCTAAAACCATTCGACGGGCCATCGAACTACACACTATCCGCAAAGCCAAAGAAAAGTCGGACTATGACCTGAGCCTGTCCGAAAAACGCCTGGCGGATTTTGCAGAGCATTTGCAACTCACCATTGAGAACGAGCGTGCAGCAATAGCGCGGGAAATTCACGATGATATTGGCGGCTCCTTGGCTGCGGCCAAATTTGATCTGGCCTGGGTTGAGCGGCGTATCGAAAACAGTGACATGGCCGATCATGTCAAGGCAGCCTCCAACATGGTTCAACATGCCCTGGATGCCAGTCAACGCATCATGATGAATTTGCGTCCGGCCATCCTGGACCAGGGTTTGGCGGCAGCAGTTCAGTGGCTGGTCAGAGATTTCACCAAAAGAACGGGTATCAAAGTTGCATTGCAAGCCGACTCGGCCCAAGACACCTTGCCCAAAGATATTTTGTTGGCCGCCTACCGTACTGCGCAGGAAGCGCTCACGAATATTGCCAAACACGCGCGCTGTGACCTGGTAATTGTTGAGATTTCGGATGTCCGGCAATTCCTCACCCTGGAAATCAGGGACAACGGCTCGGGACTGGCCTCAGTTGATCTGACTAAGCCCCACTCTTTTGGTCTCAAAGGACTCCATGAAAGAGCTAAGTCCGTCGGTGGCTGGTTGGATGTCAGCAGTGAACAGGGAAAAGGAACCTCCATCATCTTGTCAGTGCCACTCGATGAGCCGCTTGCTAACCAAAAAACAGAAAGTCATTTGAAATGATTCGCGTCATTATTTGCGACGACCATGCCATGATTCGGCGCGGTATTCGGGAAACACTCTCAGAAGCCGTTGACATCCAGGTGACCGCAGAAGCCAGCAACTACGCCGAAGCTCGTGAGGCCATTCGGCTCAAAGAATGTGATGTGCTGGTGCTCGACCTCAACCTGCCCGGACGCGGAGGCCTGGAGGTCTTGTCCAGCCTGCGCGAAACAGATTCGCCCATCAAGGTTTTGATTGTCTCCATGTTTGCTGAAGACCAGTACGCCATCAGGTGCCTGCGTGCCGGGGCGCAGGGTTACCTCAACAAGGGGGGTGAGCCCTCAGACTTGATTACGGCGGTCAGAACTATTGCCCAGGGCCGAAAATACGTCACCCCGGATGTTGCACATATGCTGGTAGACAGTCTGAGCATGCCTGAAAACCACACGCTGCATGCCTCCTTGTCAGAGCGGGAACTGCAAACGCTGCTAAAAATCGCCTCTGGCAAGCGGCTCTCAGATATTGCTGAAGAATTAATGCTGAGTCCCAAAACAGTCAGTGTCTACCGCGCACGCGTCCTGGAAAAACTAAAACTAAGCAATAACGCCGAGTTAACGGTCTACGCCATTCGCAACGAGCTCGTCTGAAAACAGCAAGGCCTGCCTACTTCATAAAGAGATCCAGGGTCTGTGTCATGAGTGCAAAAAAGGGCTGATCCAGCATGGGCAGTACGGCAGCAATGCAAATAAGACCGGCAGTCAAGGTGATGGGAAAACCAATCGCGTAAATATTCATTTGTGGCGCCACCCGCGACACCACACCCATCGCCAGGTTGACAAACATCAGCATGCCAACTATCGGCAGCGCAATCCAGAAGCCACTGGAAAACAAATGACTCCCCAACTCATAAAGCTTCATCACTTTGAGGGCTTCAAGAAAGTTTTGGTCCACGGGAAAGGCTGTAAAACTTTTAACCACCGCCATGATGACCAGCAAGTGGCCATTTGCCACAATAAACATGAACGCCGCCATATGAGCAAAAAATCTGGCCACTGCACTGGATTGGGTATTAAATGAGGGGTCAAAGAAACTAGCGAAATTCAGGCCCATTTGAAAGCCGACTATTTCACCCGCCAGCTCAACGGCGGCAAAAACAAGCCGTACTGTAAAACCAATCGCCAAACCAATACCGACCTGCTGCATAACCGCGCCCAACGCCTCAGGGCTTGACAGGGAAATCAGTGGTTGATCCTGCAGACTGGCTTGCGATGCCAGAGAAATGAAGAAAGCCAAAGCAATCCTGGAACGGAGCGGAAATGCTTTGGATGAAAAAATAGGGGCAGAGGTGAACACTGCCAACACCCGCAGAAATGGCCAAATCATCGGTGACAACCAGGCCATCAGCTGCGCCTCAGTGATTGAAATCACGCGCGCTTGCTCATCAAACCACAGCCGAGGGGATTGCTTCAATCGTCCGGCGAATGTAATCAACAAGCATACTTAACATCCACGGCCCCCCAATGGCCAGCACCGCAAGCGCTGCCACCAATTTGGGGACGAAAGCCAGGGTAGCTTCATTGATTTGTGTCACTGCCTGGAAAAGACTCACCACCAAACCAACCACCAGCACAACAAGCAGCACGGGCGAAGCCACCATCAGCAACATCACCAAGGCCTCTTGCCCCATCGTCAACACCATTTGCGTATTCAAGATAACTCCTCAGGTGGAAAAACTGGAGGCCAGAGAGCCAATAAGCAAATTCCAACCATCTGCCAATACAAACAACATGAGCTTGAAGGGCAGGGCCACCAACACCGGCGACAGCATCATCATGCCCAAAGACATCAGCACACTGGCGACCACAATGTCGATGACCAAAAACGGGATGAAAATCATGAAACCAATTTGGAAAGCCGACTTTAGCTCACTGATCACAAAGGCGGGAACCAGCACACGCATGGGTGCATTTTGGGCCGTCGTCTTCACATCAATTTTGGCCAACTTGACGAACAAGGCCAAATCAGATTGCCGTGTTTGTTTACTCATGAACTGACGTAATGGATCTTCTCCATTAATCAGTGCTTGCTCAAAGGAAATGGCATTCTTGGTGTAGGGAAGGTAGGCTTCGCTATAGACCTTGTCAATCGTAGGTCCCATGACAAAAAAAGTCAGAAAAAGCGACAAGCCAATCACAATCTGGTTAGAAGGCGCAGACTGTGTCCCCAGCGCCTGACGCAACAAAGACAGCACAATCACAATGCGCGTAAAACCGGTCATCATGAGCAATACAGCCGGCAAAAATGACAGGGCTGTAAAAAAAAGAAGCGTCTGAACAGGCACTGAAAAGCTCATGCCAGAGCCGCCTGCACCCACCAAAAGGGGCAATTGCCCTCCCGACTGAGCAGCAACAATCAAGGGCAAGAATGCCAGCAAAGAGACGCCTGTCTTTACGCACGTCGAGGCTTTAATAAAAGTCGAGCCTACGGTGGTGTTCATGCCTGGCTCTCATTCCATTTATCGACCAGTAACTTTTCTGAACTCCCCGCTTCACGCCCATCACCTGCGGACAGCAAAGGTGACTTGTGCAGGCAATTGATAGCCGTTGGTGTGACGCCCAAAATCAACCATACGCGAGCATGAGACGGCCCCACTTCAAGAGTTACCACACGTTGGTGCGCACCAACCGCCACAGCCGAAACAATGCGCGAGGCGTCCATGGCGCCCAGCCCTCCCAAGGCATTCCTTTGTTGTAACCACTTGATGGCATAAGGAATCAGGGCAATGGCCGCCACAAAGAGCGCCACGATAAAAAGTGTGGGCGTCATCATCCGCTTTAGCCTTTGCTCACCCGGCGCAGACGCTCGGAGGGCGTCACCACATCGGTCAGGCGAATACCAAATTTATCGTTCACGACCACCACCTCGCCTTGAGCGATCAGGTAGCCATTGACCAGAACATCCATCGGCTCGCCCGCGAGGGCATCCAGCTCCACCACTGAACCCTGGCCCAACTGCAGAATATGTTTAATAGGCACCTTGGTTCGACCCAATTCAACCGACAACTGAACCGGAATATCTAACACCATGTTGATGTCATTGATATGCGCCTCCGCATTTGAGGACGATGAAAAAGGGCGCGCAGATTTACCCGATAAAACGCTGCCCGACTCGTCATCTGGACCAGCACCTGAGCCGTCCTCACCCTTTTGTTCTGCCAAAGCTTCAGCCCAATCGGCTAAACCATCCTCAGTACTCAGTTTTCCATCGTTTGCCATCATCAGCCTTTCCAATTGAGGTCATTGCCTCGTAAACATTTATCGATCCGAATTGCATATTTCGCGTTGTGTGTCCCGTATTGACACTCGAAAATCGGCACCCCCTCGACCGCTACCTGTATCTTTGGCAAACGATCAAGCTCAATAAAGTCCCCCGATTTCATGGACAACAACTGCTCAATGGTGGTGTTGGCACGCGCCAACTCAGCCACCAGGGTGATCTCGGCCGCCTGTATTTCCTCTGTCAAGACAGTAACCCAGCGGCGGTCGATCTCAATGGAGTCCCCTTGTGTGGAGGAATAAAGAACGTCGCGTATGGGCTCCAGCGTGGCATAAGGAATACAAAAATGAATGGCACCCGAAATCTCGCCAATTTCGAGCTGAAACGACGTAGTAACCACAATTTCGCTGGGTGTTGCAATATTCGCAAACTGGGGTTGCATCTCTGAGCGCTGATATTCCAACGCCATTGGATAGATGCCTTTCCAAGCCTTCTTGTACTCCAAGGTGATGACATCCACCAAACGATTGATGACGCGCTGCTCTGTAGCAGAAAAATCACGCCCTTCTATTCGGGCTTGAAACTTTCCAATGCCGCCGTACAAGGTATCAATCACACCAAATACCAACGAGGGCTCGCACACAATCAAACCACTGCCTCTCAAGGGGCGGACAGACACGATATTAAAGTTGGTCGGCACCGCTATTTGACTCAAGAACGCGCTGTAGCGATGCACCGTCACCGGACCGACAGCGATCTCTGGGCTTTTTCTTATGAAGTTAAACAAACCCACTCTAAGATTTCTGGCGAATCGCTCGTTAACGATCTCCAAGGTGGGCATGCGCCCGCGAACAATACGCTCTTGGCTGGATATATCGTAGGACCGAACTTCAGCCCGGTCATACACCTGCTCGGCCATTCTTTGGCTTTCGCCAGTGACCACTTCGAGTAGCGCATCTACTTCTTCTTGGGACAGAAAGGATTCAGTCATGGATAAATTACTGAACGATAAAACTATAAAAATGAACCCCAGCAACCGGGCTGTCTTCAAGGATGCGTTTTTCAACGGCTTTCTTTTTTACTTTTGTCTCATTTGCCGATGCAGCCCCCTCAGGCTTACCCTCAGCTTCCAGGGAAAAAGGACGCAGGGCTTCAGCCAGTACATCAGCAGCCAGTTTTTCCTTGCCAGCAAGTGACAGCAACTCGCCCGATTCGCGCTGCGAAATCAGCAGCAGAATTTTGCTGCGAACAGAGGGCAGGTAAACCTTCACCTTGTCAGAGGCTTTGGAATCAAGCAATTCAAGCGTGATGCCCACCTGGGCCACCTTCTCACCACCTGGGTCAGCAAGGTTAACGACCATATTATCTAAAGCAAGAAATACGGGTGGTGTTTTTTTGACTGCATGGGCAGGCATTTCGAGATCTGCTTCTGAAGCATTTTTTTTGCTGATGTAAACCCAGGCACCAGCAGCGGCACCGATCACAAGCACCAGGACCACGAGCATCACAACCAAGCGTTTTTTACTTTTTCCGGGTTTTATGACAGCATCAATGGCTTCAGTCTTTTCTGGGTCAGGTTTCGTAGCCACTCTGTTTCTCTCCAATCAATCGTCTGAATTAATTATTAAGGAAGACAGGCATTGCAACGGTTTAATCAAGCACGGAAAGACCCTGCTTTCATTTCAAAACGATCAACATTTTTATTACACAAAAATACTGAGCTTTCGACCCGCATTGGGATGCGCAGTGTGAACCAAAGGTGCAGTATCCTTGTTAAGCGCTGTATTTTTGTAGCCAAATTCGGGCGGCATCATTCGGCTTTGACCGTTTCGACCTTGCTCCATGCTTTGGCCTTGGAAGCCACTTCCGACCGAGACCCCCGACAAGGACAAGCCCTCGCCAGAAAACTGATCTTTCATCACCTGCACCGTTCCCTCAATCATCTGGCGTAAGGCGAGATGATCTGTGCGTATATCCACATGGGTATCCTGGCCCGTCAGCGAAATTTTGATCGAGACAGACT
The DNA here is from genome assembly GCA_903840825.1 of uncultured beta proteobacterium. Lineage (GTDB taxonomy): Bacteria > Pseudomonadota > Gammaproteobacteria > Burkholderiales > Burkholderiaceae_C > Rhodoferax. The sequence goes on along the minus strand of CAIMHL010000275.1, from coordinate 2,083 downwards.
CCTCACCCTGCCCCTCAAGCGTCAATGCCAGGTTCTGCGTACCGTTTGCAGCCCAATAACTCGCCTTTTCTGTCGCAGCTGAAGGCTCTGCCGCCAACGGCGCGTCAGGGATCTCAACCGAACCGCCCACTAAAGATGAATCCCGGACCATCTCCGCACTTTGAAAAGAGTAAGCGACCGACTTAACACCTTGGCCCTCAACCATTACATGGGGTAAGCGCTCACCCGAGGAGAAGTCGGCCATTGACAGGGTATTTTTGTGACCAGCATCCTCCTGACCACATGGCGTTAGTGTGTTGATAACATCAAATTCAGCAGCCAGGCGCTCCTTGTCGCCTGTGTCTGATTTCAAGCCCATGCGAAACGGCAGAATCCTGTCGTGCGTGGTTTGCGAAAGTGGCGGTTGTTTCTGGTCTCCGGCAAGAGACAAAGCTGGTAGACCATATTTTTCACCATACTGCGACAAACTACCCGATTCAGACTCGACACCCGATGCCACGAATTCTCGAAGATATTGAATCCCATGCAAAGTATCGGGGCGAACTTGTGTAGGAGCCAGTACCGAATCTGCTGCTGGCAAGGAGACAGTTGGGTCAACTGGTTTTCTCAGTTCTTCCTCTGGCAATTCCTGGGCTAACAGTCTCGAAAAATCAAGCTCTTCAGCCTTGGGGTCTTGCAGCTCCAAAAGCAGATCAGCACCCCGCTTCCGCACCTCAAGGTCTTGGCCTGCTTTGGGGCCTGACGGCTTGGCAAACATATCAATGAGCATGGTGCACCTTATTTCTAAACTGTCTCGTAAATTGATATGCGTCGGGACGCAGCGAATTCATCGGTTTGTTTCTGTTCTTTGCGTACCTTAAGAAAATCGATACCTGACTGCATCTTTTTCTGCATCAATTCAAGGCTGGCAATCCGCACCTCAGCTGCCAAAAATTTTTGTTGGCTGTTTTGAACATCAACTTCAGCCTTTTTGAGTACTTCTGTTTGCAAGGAGATCGCATCCTCAAGCCGCGCCATAAACTGGTAATGATGGCACATTAATTCTGGGCTGGTTCCCGCCTGGGACGACACCCGCCACTTCTCATTGGTTTCACCAGCATAGCTGTTTAACTCCATCATTTGGTCTTTTGCATGCGCATAGACCCGCTGGTAGCGGTTCAGCATCTGCACCAATCCATCACGTTTTTTGCACGCCACACTGATGGCAAAAACAATACTTTTCAAGGCACTCATCTTCTGACCGCTTCACTGTAAATGGCTGAACTCATTTCATTCAGACTCTCCGCCATAGCGGATGATTCATGCATGTCTTGCTGTAAAAATTTCGCCATGCCCTCGTGCTTTTGAATGGCTTCATCAAGACCCGCATCGGAGCCATGTACATAAGCCCCAATCTGAACCAGGTCGCGCCCTTTTTCAAAACGAGCACTAATGGCCCTGTACCGCCTGGCGAAGTCAAAATGCTCTCGCGACACCACGTTGTGCATCACGCGTGAGGTGGATTGCTCTATGTCAATCGCCGGAAAATGACCCGCTTCAGCCAAGGCACGCGACAACACAATATGCCCATCTAAAATAGCCCGAGCCGCATCAGCAATCGGGTCTTGCTGGTCATCCCCTTCGGTCAATACGGTGTAAAAAGCGGTGATCGACCCCACACCCTTCAAACCATTACCACTTCGTTCTACCAGCTTGGGCAACTTTGAAAAGCACGAAGGTGGATAACCTTTGGTCGCAGGTGGTTCACCAATGGCCAAGGCAATTTCGCGCTGCGCCATGGCGTAGCGCGTCAATGAATCCATCAACAACAAGACATGAAGGCCCTTATCGCGAAAGTTTTCAGCAATAGCGGTGGCGTAAGAGGCGCCCTGCATTCTCAATATGGGAGGTTCATCAGCGGGCGCAGCCACCACCACGGCTCTTGTCAGTCCCTCTTCACCCAAAATATCTTCGATAAATTCCTTCACTTCGCGTCCGCGTTCGCCAATCAAACCCACCACAATGACGTCAGCCTCCGTGTAGCGCGCCATCATGCCCAGCAGAACACTTTTCCCCACGCCTGAGCCCGCAAAAATGCCAATCC
>CAIMHL010000274.1 GCA_903840825.1 uncultured beta proteobacterium | reverse complement strand
CGGCTAAGCGCCAGCAAAATGGTTTCAATCTGGTCATCTGCATGCTGCGCAACTGCTATGTTTTTTATAGCTGACCAAGCAGGTCCCTCTTCATCCAAGCCAGAAAAAGACTTATATCTTGCAAAGCGTGCCGCCTCTTCAGGGCTTTGCCCCGGCGCGTGACGCCCGTCGACATGCCTAACCAGCAAGGGCACATTGAGCTGCGAACAAAAAGTACGGCAATGTGCTTCAAAAGAATCGGCAGCAGACTGGATGCCGTGATGAACATGAATGGCACTGACTTGGCCAGGCCATTTTTGATGACAGGCGACCAGCAGAGCCGTTGAATCTGCCCCGCCGCTAAAGGCAACCGCCAAGGGCAAGCTCGGATGAAAGGCGTCAATGGCCTTGGCCAAGCTTGAGGTCATGCCAATTCCATCAACGAGGACAAACGCCAGAAATTATTTGGCGCTTGCTTTCGTGTCCGTGAAGCGCCCATAGCTTTGCAGGCGCTCATATCGACGGTCGAGCAGTTCAGGCACTTTGAGATCGCTGACCTGCCGGTAAGCATCGTTCAGGGCGCGCTTCAGGAAAGAGGCCATCTGTTTGTAGTCGCGGTGGGCGCCGCCCACAGGCTCATTCACAATTTTGTCAATCACGCCCAGCGCTTTGAGGCGATGCGCGGTAATGCCCAGTGCATCAGCGGCTTCCTGCGCCTTGTCAGACGTTTTCCACAGAATGGAGGCGCAGCCTTCAGGGCTGATCACCGAGTAAATGGAGTACTGAAGCATCAACACCTGGTCAGCAATGGAGATAGCCAAGGCCCCGCCAGAGCCACCTTCACCAATGATGGTGGTGATGATGGGGACTTCGAGCTGCGCCATTTCAAAAATGTTGCGGCCAATGGCCTCAGACTGCCCACGCTCTTCGGCATCGATGCCCGGATAAGCACCGGGCGTATCCACAAAGGTAAAGACGGGCAACTTGAACTTTTCTGCCGTTTTTCATCAAACGCAAAGCCTTACGGTAACCCTCGGGCTTGCTCATGCCAAAGTTGCGCAATCCACGCTCTTTGGTGTCGCGTCCTTTTTGCTGCCCAAGGACCATGCAGGGTGTGCCGTTAAAGCGCGCCAAACCACCCACGATGCTCAAGTCGTCGGCAAAATGGCGGTCACCGTGCAGCTCTACAAAGTGCGTGAACAACTCACCAACATAATCAAGCGTGTAAGGCCGCTCTGCATGGCGTGCAATTTTGGTAATTTGCCAAGGCGTCAAATCACTGTAAATATCTTTGGTCAGTTGCTGGCTTTTCTTGGCCAGTTGCTCAATCTCCGTTGAGATATCAACGGCTGACTCCGTTTGAACGTAGCGCAACTCTTCAATTTTATTTTCCAATTCAGCAATGGGATGCTCGAAATCAAGGAAAGTTTTTTTAGCCACGAAGACTCCTACTAAGGTTCAATAGTCCACAGGGACCGGATCAAGAGAGCGCCAAATATACCAAGTCGCCACGCTACAAAAAGGTGCCCAGGCGGCGGCAACCTCACGCGCATCACTTCGGCTAACCACGTCGCCCGAAAAATAGCTCTTGCTGATGCCTTTGATGAGCCCCACATCATCCAAAGGCAAAATGTTGGGACGCATCAAATGGAAGATCAGAAACATCTCGGCTGTCCATCGACCAATGCCGCGAATAGCGGTTAATTCGTCAATGATAGCCTCGTCTTCCATCGCCTCCCACGCCTTGACGTGGACCGCGCCCTTGTCAAAGTGCAGCGCCAAATCAACCAAATACTCAACCTTACGAACACTCAAGCCTGCCGCGCGCATATCGTCCACATTGAGCTTGAGCACATTGGCAGCGGTTATTTTTTTGGGCAGCAGGACAAAACGGTCCCAGATGGTTTGCGCCGCTTTGACAGAAATTTGCTGCCCCACAATGCTTCGCGCCAAAGTCACAAAAGCATCACCACGGGTTTGTAGGCATGCATCGCCAAATTGGGGGATCAACCGGTTCATGACGCGGTCTTTTTTCATCAAATGAGCACACGCATCGGCCCAATAACCGGGCACGATGGCGGGTTGGACTTTTGTTTTAGCGACTAACATGACACACGCTGATCAAATACAAAGCACAACAGCGTGATCACTGAACAGTCTCCCAGGTTGTGCCTGCAGAGCCATCCTTCAGGACGATGTCCATACCCAGAAGCTCCTGACGGATCTGATCTGCCAAGGCAAAGTTTTTTGACGATTTGGCTTCTGCCCGCTTGGCAATCATGCCCTTGATGGCCGCCTCATCCAACGAGGCTCCCGCCTGCAAAAATGTCTTTGGATGATCTTGAAGCAAGCCAATGCAAGCGCCCAATGCCTTCAGCAAACCCGCGAGCTCGTGTGACTGGGTTCTGTTAACTTCAGTAGCCAGGTCAAACAGGACCGCCACCGCCTCAGGGGTGCCAAAGTCATCATCCATCGCCGCTTTAAACCTGGCCGCAAATGGACTCGACCAATCTATCGGGGTGGAATCTGCTGGAACACTGTCCAAAGCCGTATAGAGGCGCTTGAGCGCGTGATGAGCATCGTCAAGATGAACGTCGCTGTAATTTAAGGCTGTCCGGTAATGCGTTCGCACCAGGAAAAACCGAACCGTTTCAGCCGCGAACTTGGCCAGGACTTCGCGAATGGTGAAAAAATTGCCCAGGCTTTTGGACATTTTTTCGTTGTCCACGCGAACAAAGCCGTTATGTACCCACAGGTTCGCCAAAGGCTTGCCAGT
>CAIMHL010000273.1 GCA_903840825.1 uncultured beta proteobacterium | reverse complement strand
CTTTTGCTGCAGGTGTAATTTTTTGTAGGCCCTGGCAAATACAGACGATTGGGTGACAAATACAGGCGTTGCTGCCATCAGTGTTAGTCCTGCGGTACGAAGGGGGTAGCTAGTGAGTTGCCTTCGGCCTTGGCAACTAACAAGTCCCGGACAAAGTCGATGTGCAGATCTGGATTGTCCAGGGCTGCTTTGCCTATCAGCGCCCAGAACTCAATCTGACCGGCAATGGTCCGACGCTCTGCGTTGGCATGCAATTTGGCTTGGTCGTACAAATCTGTGTCAATGCGTACGGGCATTCCCATTATTCTCTCCTTGAAGCTATGTGCTACAAATGTAGTTTGAGTGATCTTTTCTATCAAATTTAGGGGGCAATTTTTCGAAAACCAACTTTCTTACGCTTGTGCTCCCCATGACAGGTGACAGTGCCTACCTCGACGAAGTTGTCAGCTGCCGCAGGCTTGATCGTCGCACTAAGTCGGGGGCTCATTCAAGCTCAGGTAAATCGCCTTGTAACCCCTGGTTTCTTCATTTGAAGGCCGCTCTTTAAAACCCAGCTCGCGGGCCAGATTTCGCATGCGTTCGTTGTTGTCCAGCACCGTGGCTACCAGCTTTTGCGTGCCTTGGCTGCGCAGATAGGCCATCATTTTTTGCATCAACAAGAGCCCTAGCCCACTTCCCTTTAAGTCTGAACGCACGATGACGCCAAACTCGGCCTCCACGTTATCGGGGTCGGTCATGGCGCGCACCACGCCCAGGGTTTGCAACTGCCCGTCTGGTCCGGGGGCGGTGCCGATGAAGGCCATCTCGCGGGCGTAGTCAATTTGTACCAAGCGCGCCAACTCGCTGCGTTCCATGGAGCGCTTGCTGTAAAAAACGCGCATGCGCACGTCTTCAGGGTCCAGCTCTTGCAAAAACTCTTTGTGCAGAGCTTCATCTTCCGGACGAATGGGGCGCAAACACACGGCTCTGCCCTGCCACGCCAGCGTCTCTTCCAAGGCCGCTGGATAGGGCGCAATAGCAAAGTTTTTAGCCCCTGCGGGTTTGGCGGGGTCCAGACGAATACGTGCATCCAGCGCAATGGCACCCTCAAAATTGACGATCAAAGGGTTGATGTCCAGCTCGGCAATCTCGGGCACCTCGGCCAGCAGCTGCGACACAGCAAGCAACACACCATGAACCGCCGCCTCATCTACCGCCGGCGTATCGCGCCAGCCCGCCATCAGGCGCGACACGCGGGTGCGTGCAATCAAGGCCCGGGCCAAGGGCACGTTGAGTGGCGGCAGCGCTACCGCACGGTCCGCCATCACCTCGACCGCCGTGCCACCCTGGCCAAACAAAATAACCGGGCCAAACACAGAGTCGACCGTGCTGCCCACGATCAACTCCTGGGCGTGCTGATGCTTGATCATGGCCTGCACCGTGAAGCCCTGAATGCGCGCCTGGGGCATCTGAGCTTGCACGCGCGCCAACATGGTTTGTGCAGCCAGGCGCACCTCGGCCTCATCCTTCAAGTTCAAAGCCACCCCACCCACATCGGACTTGTGCGAGATGTCGTCAGACAATATTTTCAGCACCACCGGAAAACCCAGCGCTTGCGCGCCTAAAGCTGCCGCTTGCCCTGAAGGCTCAACCCGCTGGGTCGGCACCACCGAAATTTGGCACGCATCCAGTACCGCCTTGGCCTCTGTTTCCGTCAGCATGGTTCGGCCTGCTGCCAAAGCAGCATGCACGATTTGTTGAATGGCAGGCAGATCAAAGCCCGCATTTGAAGGCCGAGCCGGAGGCGCTTGGGTCAACTCAAGCTGGTTGTTGCGGTAACGCTGAAGCATGGAAAAGGCCCGGACCGCCTGTTCAGGGGTTTCAAAATCGGCAATCGCCGCGTCTTGAAACAGTTGTCGCGCTGCCGCCACCGCCTGGTCGCCCAGCCAGCAACTCATCACCCGGGGTACGGCGCCAGTTGATGCTTGGCACAAAGGCGCCAGTGCCTGCGCAATCTCAAGACTGGGAACAATCGCCGTAGGCGCGTGAATGAACAAAACAGCGCCTGTCGCCGGGTCGTCAAGCAAAACGTTCAGCGCATCCACATAGCGGGCAACCGGTGCATCGCCAATGATGTCCACCGGGTTGGCGCGTGACCAGTTGGCGGGCAACACAGCCTCAAGCTTGGCCAGGGTGGCAGCACTCAGTACCGACAAACTCACGCCAGCGAAGGCCGCCGCATCAGCGGCCATCACGCCAGCGCCACCCCCGTTGGTCAAAATGGTGATGGATTGACTGGTGTTGGTGCGAAACCTTGACAAGGTCTCAGCAGCCAAAAAAAGCTCTTGCAAGGTATTCACCCGCAACATCCCGGCCCGGGCCAGCGCAGCGTCAAACACCATGTCAGAGCCCGCCAAGGCCCCGGTGTGCGAGGCGGCAGCCAACTGCCCCTGCGCCGAGCGCCCGGCTTTCACCACAATCACCGGCTTGTTGCGCGCCGCTGCCCGCGCCGCTGACATGAATTTACGCGGCGACTCGATGGACTCGGCGTACATCAAAATAGCGCGGGTTTTGGCATCGCTAGCCAGATAGTCCAGCATATCGCCAAAATCCACATCCAAGTGCTCACCAAGTGAGACAAAGTGCGAAAACCCAATGCCCTTGCCTTTGGCCCAGTCCAACATGGCGGTCACCAACGCGCCTGACTGCGACACAAAAGCCAGCTCGCCGGGCTGGGCATCAATATGCGAAAAACTGGCATTTAGGGCATGGTAGGGCGACAGCAAGCCAATGCAATTGGGCCCCAGCAGGCGCATCAGATGCGGGCGGGCGGCTTCCAGCAAGGCTTTTTTCTGATCGGCGCTCAGGCCCGCTGTCAAAACAATCACCGCCTTAGTGCCCAACTCAGCCAGCTCTTTGACCAGCTCCACCACCGACCCCGCGGGTGTGCAAATCACCGCCAGCTCAGGCGCGCCCGGTAAATCAGACGCCCGGCCCACCACGGGAAAGCCATCAAGCGCTTTGTGCTTGGTGTTAACCGCATACAAGTCGCCTTTGAAATTGCTTGACCGCAGGTTTTTCCAAACAGTAGCACCCACGCTGCCCGGGCGCTGCGAAGCGCCAAAAACGGCGACTGAAGCGGGGTCAAACAAGGAATCAAGGTTGCGAATACTCATAGAAAGCGGCCCTTTAGGTTTCAAATTTGGCGGTCAATGCCGGGTTATGCACAAGCCTGTGGATAGTTTGGGAGTAAACCATGAGTTATCCACAGAAAATTTTTAAATCTGGACTTGTTCATAGAACGGATACACCAAAGAAGCATAGACGCACACATGGCTTGGGCTACCGTAAGCACTTGATGTAGAACAAGGAAATTGGCTTATCCACAGAAAAGTCGGTCCCTTATCTACTACTACTATGTATTAATAGAATAAATAAGTAATAAGTCCGAACTCCCCCTCTCTAGAAATTCGCCGCAGCAATCACCTTTTTCCCGTCACTGCGAGGCCATAGGCCGCGGCAGTCCATCTTCCCGAGTTAGAAGCAAAGTCATGGACTGCCGCGCTTCGCTCGCAGTGACGGGCAAACCGCGACAACCGCATTGGCAGGGCTGGGCCATCGGTATGATCCACCGCTTCGCACAAAGTTTTCGCATGTCCTCCTCCCCCCCTCAAGCAGGCAACGGCCTGAACCTGGCCCAACAAGAAGCCGTTAACTTCATGCACGGCCCCTGCTTGGTACTGGCAGGGGCTGGTTCAGGCAAAACACGGGTCATCACGCACAAGATTGGCCGCCTTATTCAGGCGGGTATGCCAGCCAAGCGCATTGCGGCCATCACGTTTACCAACAAAGCCGCCGCCGAGATGCGTGAGCGGGCCAAAGGTCTGATAGGGCGCGACGCCCGTGAAGTGGTCATTTGCACCTTTCACGCTTTGGGTGTGCGCATGCTGCGCCAAGACGGGGCGGCGCTGGGCTTAAAGCCTACGTTTTCGATTTTGGACACCGACGACATCACCAGCATCCTCAAAGACGCCGGTGGCTCGGTCGATGTGGCCACCGCCCGCTCATGGCAGTGGGTCATTAGCGGCTGGAAAGGGCAGGGTCTGAATTCGGCACAAGCGGCTGCACTGGCCAAAGACGACAACGAACGCATCATTGCCCGCGTCATGGGGCATTACGAAGAGCGCCTGAGCGCCTACCAAAGTGTTGACTTTGATGATTTGATTACCTTGCCCCTCAAGCTGCTGCGCGATCACGCCGAGGTGCGCGAGAAGTGGCAGCAGCAAATGGGCCATGTGCTGGTCGACGAATACCAAGACACCAACGCCACGCAATATGAAGTGCTCAAATTTTTGGTGGGCGGCAACACGCCCGAAAGTGCCCGGTTTACCGCTGTGGGGGACGATGACCAGTCCATTTACGGCTGGCGCGGCGCCACGCTGGACAATTTGCAAAAGCTGCCCATCGAATTCCCGCAACTCAAAGTGGTGAAGCTGGAACAAAACTACCGCTCCACCAGCGCCATCTTGCAAGCGGCGAACAACGTCATCGGCCCCAACCCCAAGCTCTACCCGAAAAAACTGTTCTCCGAACTCGGCGCGGGCGAGCCGGTGCGTTTGTCTGATGCGGATAACGAAGAGCATGAAGCCGAGCGCATCGTGCTGCGCATACAAAGTTTGAGAGCGGGCAGCGACACCGGCGTGGGTTTGGGCCAATGGCGCGATTGGAAACATGTCGCCGTGCTGTACCGCGCCAACCACCAGTCTCGCGTGCTGGAAAAAGCCTTTCGCAAAGCCGCGATTCCCTACAAAGTGTCTGGTGGACAAAGTTTTTTTGACCGCGCCGAAATCCGTGACCTGTGCGCCTGGTTGCGCCTGTGGGTGAACAACGATGACGACCCGGCGTTTTTGCGCTGCGTCACCACGCCCAAGCGCGGCATCGGCCACACCACCTTGCAGGCACTGGGCACTTTTGCCAGCCAGTACAAGCTCAGCCTGTTTGAGTCACTGTTCAGCCATTCGCTGGGCACGGTGCTGCCGGCCAAGGCGGTGGGCT
>CAIMHL010000272.1 GCA_903840825.1 uncultured beta proteobacterium | reverse complement strand
TGCCCACAATACCCAGGGCAAAGGTCAGCACGGTGGCGCCAATCGTGATCCAGCGGTGCGAAACACACCAAGTCACCGCACTCCTGAAGGTGTTGTAAAAAGGCGTGTCGAAGTGCTCGTGGTGTTCAGCTGCGACTGGCTTGGCCTTGAGAAGCAAAGTCCCTAAATAAGGCACAAAATAAACCGAGACCAGCCAGCTCAGCACCAGCGCAATGACGGTCACGGCAAAAATGGCGTAGGTGTATTCACCCACCGTAGAACGCGCCATACCAATGGGCAAAAAGCCCGCCGCCGTAATCAGCGTGCCCGTGAGCATGGGCATGGCGGTCACTTCATAGGCAAAGGTGGCGGCACGCACCTTGTCATAGCCCTCCTCCATCTTGCGCACCATCATTTCCACCGCAATGATGGCGTCGTCCACCAGCAAGCCCAAGGCGATGATGAGCGAGCCCAGCGAGATTTTGTGCAAACCAATGCCCAAGTAATTCATCGCTAAAAAGGTCACCGCCAGCACCAACGGAATTGTGATGCCCACCACCAAACCAGGGCGCATGTCGATGTACCAGCGCTTGTAAAGCGGGTGAATGCCGGGGCGCCGATGAAAACCCAGCGCAATAAAGCTCACCGCCAGCACAATCACCACCGCCTCGATCAGTACGCTGACAAACTCATTGACTGACTTGGCCACCGACTTGGGTTGGTCTTGCAACTGAACCAGTTTGACGCCTGCAGGCAGTTTTTTCTCAATCCCGACCAAGGCCACCGAGAGCGACTTGCCCAAGGCAATGATGTCGCCACCCTTGGCCATCGAAACGCCCAAAGCAATCACTTCGCGGCCCTGATGACGCACCTTGATGTTAGGTGGGTCCATGTAGCCGCGCTTGATGTCGGCAATGTCACCCAACTTGAGTTGGCTACTGCCGGCGCTGCTGCCCTGCCCAAAACCAGCACCCCGAATCGGCATGGCCTTGAGTTCATCAATGTTGTTGAACTGTCCCCCCACCCGCACTTGCAACACGTCCATCGGCGTTTGCATCGTGCCGGCCGATTCCACCGCGTTTTGCTGGCCTAGCTGCGCCAGCACCTGGTTCATGTCCAGCCCCAGTTGGGCCAGGCGTTTTTGTGAAATTTCAATGAACAGTTTTTCGTCCTGCGCGCCAAACAGCTCCACCTTGGCCACATCGGGCACGCGCAAGAGGTTTTGTCGTACGTCGTCGGCAAAGGTTTTCAACTCTGCGTAGTTGAAGCCATCCGACTCTAGGGCGTAAATCACGCCGTAGACATCGCCAAACTCGTCGTTGAAGAAAGGGCCCTGAATGTTGCCCGGCAAGGTGCCGCGCATATCGCCAATCTTTTTGCGCACGCTGTACCAGACGTTGGCCACCTCGGCAGCTTTGGACGAATCCTTGATCTGAAAGATGATCTGCGACTCGCCCGGCTTGGAATAGCTGCGAATCTTGTCGGCGTAAGGCACCTCTTGCAGGGTGCGCTCCAGCTTGTCGGTCACCTGCTCGGCCACCTGCTGGGCGGTCGCGCCCGGCCAATAGGTGCGGATTACCATGGCCCGAAAGGTAAACGGCGGGTCTTCGTCCTGGCCCAACTGAAAGTAGGCGGCCAGCCCCAGCAGCATCAGAACGACCATCAAATAACGGGTAAAAGCGGCGTGGTCCAGAGCCCACTTGGAGAGATTGAATTTCTCTTTGGGTACTTGTGTGTTCATGGGGGCCTTACTTTGCTGCGGACGCTGCTAAGGGCGTTGGCGCTGAAGGCGCTATATTATTTGTAGCTGCTCTAGCAACCCCTTCCGGCATGGTGGCTACTTTTTCTTTAAAAATAGTCACTTTTTGTCCGGGTGACAACACATGCACACCCGCCACCACCACCTGCATACCGGGCGTCAGGCCGCTGGCCACCACCACGTCGTTGCCGTCAGCCGTGGCAATTTGCACGGGCTGAAGTTTGACGGTCAGGGTCGCGGGGTCAAGCACCCACACAGCAGAGGACGCCCCTTCTTGGCGGAAGGCACTGGTGGGCAACTTGATCAAGGGCGCTTGGAGTTGCGTCAGGTTTTGCAGCAAGACCGAGACGGTGGCACCCAATGTCGGTGCGTCTTGCGGGCTTAAGGCCACTTTGACACTGAAGGTGCGGGTGACGGGGTCGGCACTGGCAGCCACTTCGCGCACCAGCCCTTTAATCACCACATTTGATGGCCATAAGCGCACCAAAGCTTGGGAGCCATTCTTAAGTACGGCCACTTTGTCTTCCGGCACTGCAAACACCACATCACGCGGCCCGTCTTGGGCAATACGCACAATCGGCGTGCCCGCGCTCACCACCTGGCCGGGTTCAGCCTCCACGGCCGTCACGACGCCTGAGACATCAGCAATCAGACTGGTGTAGGCGGCCTGGTTATTTTGGGCGGACAACTGGGCCTGCGCCTGCGCCCATTGAGCCTGAGCCGCAGTGAGTGCGGTTTCGCGGCGCTCCAACTCGGCACCGCTGATGAAGTTTTGGTCTCTCAACTCTTTAAAACGCTTGAAGTCTGCCGCCGCCAAATCGCGGTTGGTCGCCGCTGCTGCCAGTTGGGCGCGGGCTGCATCGGCGCCTAATTTGTAGTCTTGTGGGTCCAGTTGGGCCAGCAATTGCCCCGCTTTCACGCGTTGACCCAACTCTACGGAGCGCGCGGTAAGCTTACCTGCCACCCGAAAACCCAGCTTTGACTCAACCCGAGCCCGCACCTCGCCTGCATACTCCTGCCCGGACTGCATACTCTGCAAGCCCACCGTCATCACCTTGACCGAACGCACCGGCACCTCGACGGGCGCTGGTTTGGAACAAGCCACCAAAAGAAATGCCATTCCCAAAGGAAGTCCGGTGGCCGCTAAAGACTTTATAAACTTGACAGAATTCATGACAGGATGCGCCCTAGTAAACACAACATAAAAATTAATAACCAATTGGTCATTAATTTTAGTTAGTTTTTTGCAGGGCGCCCAACACCTGCGAAATTGCCCCAATACAACCAACCAGCTTTGACCCCGTGAACCCAAGCGCCCCCCTACAGCCGCCCCCGCAAGCCATCACGCATTACGAGAATTTTCCTGTGGCGTCCTGGCTATGCCCACCCCATCTGCGCCCTGCCATTGCCGCTATTTATTGGTTTGCCCGCACCGCTGATGACCTGGCCGATGAAGGCGATGCACTCGCCAATGTTCGCCTTGAGGCGCTCTCGGCTTATAAAAATGACCTGCTCGCCATCGCTGAGCATGAGGCTCACAGCGGGCGTTGGCCCAAGGTTTTCGAGCCCTTGGCGCCAGTACTGCGCGATTTTTCATTACCCGTGCCCTTGCTGACACGGCTTCTTGCCGCGTTTGAGCAAGACGTGCGTTACACGTCTGAGGGCCGTCGTTACCAGACCGACACCGAGTTGCTGGACTACTGCACCCGCTCAGCCAACCCGGTAGGGCGATTGCTGCTGCACTTGTACGGGGTGAATGACGCAGTTTCGCTGGCGCAGAGTGACGAGATTTGCAGCGCATTGCAACTCATCAATTTTTGGCAAGACGTGAAAGTGGACGCCGCCCGTGCCCGCTGGTACGTTACGGCACAGGCCTTGGACCAGTTTGGTGTGACCGAGGCTGATTTTTTAAAGGACCAAGCCTGCCCGGATGCTTCTTTGCTCATAGCAGCTTATGCCCATAAAGCGCGAGCCCTTATGCTCAGTGGCGCATCTCTGGCTTGTCGCATTCCGGGGCGCGCGGGGTGGGAACTGCGTCTTGTGGTGCAAGGCGGCTTAAGAATTTTGGACAAGATTGAGGCTTTGAATTTCGAGACTTGGCGGGTAAGGCCCAAACTGGGCTTGATGGATTTCCCGGTGCTCTTGTGGCGGGCTTGGCGGATGGGGTGAATGCTGCAAGTCTCGCTTTATTTATTGCGGGGGCCGATGCCACCGGGGTGAACGCTTCCGCGGATGTCCCCCGCCCTGTGGGGCTCCTCCTTGATTCCGCTGCAGCATTCACCCCAGTGACAGCGGCAGCCAGCGTTGTTGGTGCGCAATGACTCAACAGCCTCTGAACACAAACAACGCCTCCAGACACAGGCCGATGTGGCGCTCGGCGTGGTGAGGTCAAGGAGGAGCCCCACAGGGCGGGGGACACGAACGGCGCCGAGTGCCACGTCGGTCTGAGTCCAGAAGTGTCTGCATCTCAAAAGGCCAAGCACCGCGCCCTTTAAACTAGCGATCTCAACCTGAACCACTCATGACGCCACAAGACTACGTCCAGCAAAAAGCAGCCGCCTCGGGCAGCAGCTTTTATTACGCTTTTTTATTCCTCTCCAAGCCCCGCCGCGCCGCCATTACCGCCTTCTACGCCTTCTGCCGCGAAGTCGATGATGTGGTGGACGAGATGGTGGACGCCGGGGTGGCTGCCACCAAACTGGCTTGGTGGCAAAGTGAAGTGGCCCAGTCTTTTGCAGGCAAACCCAGCCATCCGGTCATGAAAGCGCTGATGCCGCTGGCCGCCGATTACCACATTGAGCAACGCCACTTGCAAGCCGTCATTGAAGGCTGCCAGATGGATTTGTCGCAAACCCGTTACCTCGATTACCCCGGCCTGCAACGCTACTGCCATTTGGTGGCAGGCGTGGTGGGCGAAGTGGCGGCCAACATCTTTGGCCACACCCAGCCCGAAACGATTGCCTACGCCCACAAACTGGGCCAGGCCCTGCAACTCACCAACATCTTGCGCGATGTCGGCGAAGACGCCTTGCGTGGGCGCATCTACCTGCCGGTCAATGAGCTGCAGCAGTTTGAGGTCAAAGCGCACGAAATCTTGAAGCGCACGTATTCGGACCGGTTCACGGCGCTGATGAAGTTTCAAGCCACCCGCGCTCAGGGCTTGTACGACGAAGCGCTGGCGCTGCTACCCGCTGCTGACCGCCATGCCCAAAAGCCCGGTCTGATGATGGCCAGCATCTACCGCGCTTTACTCAGTGAGATTGAGCGCGACAACTTTCAGGTGCTGCACCAGCGCGTCAGCCTCACGCCCCTGCGCAAACTGTGGCTGGCGTGGAAAGTGCAAGCACTGGGGCGCCTTTAAACCATGCCGCATTACCGATGAAAATCGCCATCATCGGCGCCGGTTGGGCCGGCATGGCAGCTGCCGTCACGGCCACGCAAGCAGGTCACACCGCTATTATTTTCGAAGCTGCTCAAGCAATCGGTGGAAGGGCTAGATCTCTAAAAAGTATCTTACCGACCGGCCAAGAGGTCATGCTGGACAACGGGCAGCACATTCTCATTGGGGCCTACACCGACACTCTCAAACTCATGCAAACCGTGGGCGTAGACACCCAAACTGCGCTACTCAGCCAACCTATGGCCCTGTTGTTTCCAGATAGGCGTGGCCTGCAATTTCCCAACTGGCCGACACCGCTGGACGCACTGGCGGGCATTTTGGGTGCGCGGGGTTGGTCGATCGCTGACAAAGCTTCCTTGCTGCGTGTGGCGCTGGGCTGGCAACTTAAACGCTTTCAATGTGCGCCCCTAGAGACGGTGGCCAGCCTGTGCAAAAGCTGCAGTCCGCGCGTGATGACCGAGCTGATTGAGCCGCTGTGTGTGTCCGCCCTCAACACCCCCGCAAGCCGGGCCAGCGGCCAGGTTTTTTTGCGCGTCATGCAAGACGCCCTGTTTGGCGTGCAAGGCGGCTCGCGCTTGCTGTTGCCCCGGCTTGATCTGTCTGAGTTGTTCCCAAATGCGGCGGCTCGCTGGGTGGTGCAGCAAGGCGGTCACATCAGGCTCGGAGCACGGGTGACGTCGGTGCAAGCCTTGGGTGCGCAGTGGCAGATCGGACATGAGGTGTTTGATGCCGTGGTCATCGCCACTTCATCATCAGAATCGGCCAGAATACTTATCCAGTGTGCTGGGGAAGCTCCTGAAGATATAGCAAAAAAAATGCGGGCTTGGGCAGATACAGCCAATCAATTGGCCTTTGAAGCCATCACCACGGTCTATGCCTGGGCGCCCAACATCACCCTGCCCCACCCGATGCTGACCTTGCGCAGCCGTGACGAAAGCCCAAGCCAGACAGCCTTTCCCGCTCAATTTGTCTTTGACCGGGGCCAACTCGGTGGCCCGCCCGGCCTGCTGGCTTTCGTGGTCAGCGCCAGCAGCGGTGACCGCGAAACCCTGCAAGCCCAAGTCTTGGCGCAAGCCCAAACACAGCTTGGCTTCAACCTGCAAGCCGTCCAAACCGTGGTCGAGAAACGCGCCACCTTTGCCTGCACACCAGGGCTACAACGCCCGGCAAGTTTGATTGCACCAGGGCTAGTAGCCTGCGGTGACTATGTGGCCGGCCCTTACCCCGCTACGCTGGAAGGGGCGGTGAGAAGTGGCGTGACTGCGGCGCAAAGCCTTTTTACAGATCCTCAGCGAGCCACGGTCAAGGTCTGAGTACCATGCCAAGTTTCTGTGGGCTTTAGCACCACAGGCTGTCCAATCTGCGCCGCCTCGACACATAAAAACTGGCGAAAGCCGTCTTTAGGCAAGTCGGCGGGGCTGGCAGTTGCACCGCCGCCTGGGTTCCACACCACCACATCGGAAAAACCAGTCTGGCTTAGCGACACCCGACCTAGCACTGATTGCAGGGCCAAGGCTGTGGGTGCGTTGTAGTAAATGCGGTCAATGGCCTCAAAGGGGCGCAATGGCGTGTGAGGCTTGATGCGGTGAGGCTCTGTGGCGGTGCAATCCTCATAATGACAGTGCTCCAGGCCCGCGAGGTTGACGCTATTAATGGAACCAATGGCCAAATACGTATGCAGCGCCGCCTGAAAACTAAAAGTTTCCTCCCCGTCATTGCTGACCCTGAGGCACAGCGCCAAACCACCGTCATGCAGCGCAATCTTTAACTGGCAGCCAAACACATAAGGCCAGAGCGACTTGATGACCTTGTTGCGAGGCAGCGTCAGGGTGACGCTGCATTCACCCTCAAAAATAGTCTCTTCCACACGGCACCAGGCACTGGTTCGGGCAAAGCCGTGGCGGGGCAGAATGCCCTGCGAATTGAATTGTGGAAACACCACCGGCACACCGCCACGAATGGCCTGACCCGTCTCATAGCGCGTATTGGGGCTGAGGTAAAGCTGCTCAACGCCTTGGGCGCTTAGCCAGGAAACCACATGCGCACCGTGCAGGGTGACAACGGCGGACGAGCCATCCTTGGCACTCAAGCGCAGAGCAGGCAATCCGTGAAAGAGACAGTTTTCAATATTGGGCATACCGTATTTTAGGCAACTGCTTTGCGAGGGGCGTTCAATTTACGCCATAGGCAAAGTCAGCATTTGCAAAGAGTAGG
Source organism: uncultured beta proteobacterium (assembly GCA_903840825.1). Taxonomy (GTDB): domain Bacteria; phylum Pseudomonadota; class Gammaproteobacteria; order Burkholderiales; family Burkholderiaceae_C; genus Rhodoferax. Next base: position 1,602 of record CAIMHL010000272.1, on the reverse strand, counting down.
ACGAAAAAAACGCGCCTAAAAAGGCGCGATTTTTAATAGGGCAATGGGCCGCTTACTTAAGCGCCTTAAAGCGCATGCGTTTGGGCTTGGCACCCTCTTCGCCCAGACGTTTCTTCTTGTCGGCTTCGTACTCTTGGTAGTTACCGTCAAAGAAGGTCCACTGGCTGTCGCCTTCGCAGGCCAGAATGTGGGTGGCAATGCGGTCAAGGAACCAACGATCGTGGCTAATCACCATCAATGAGCCGGCGAATTCCAGCAAGGCGTCTTCCAACGCACGCAAGGTTTCCACGTCCAAGTCATTCGATGGCTCATCGAGCATCAGCACGTTGCCGCCCGCAATCAAGGTCTTGGCCAGGTGCAAACGACCACGTTCACCGCCGGAGAGAGTGCCCACGCGCTTTTGCTGGTCAGCGCCGTTGAAGTTGAAGCGTCCGCAATAAGCACGGCTGGCCATTTGGAACTTGCCCACGTTCAGGATATCAAGCCCGCCCGAGACATCTTCCCAAACGGTTTTGCTGTTTTCCAGGTCATCGCGGCTCTGGTCCACAAAGGCCATCTTGACGGTCTGGCCAATTTTGACTTCGCCCGAATCAGGCAACTCGCGCCCGGCAATCATCTTAAACAAGGTCGATTTACCGGCACCGTTGGGGCCGATGATGCCCACAATAGCGCCAGGCGGGACCTTGAAGCTCAGGTTATCGATCAGCACGCGGTCGCCAAATGACTTGGTGACATTGACAAATTCGATGACTTCCTGGCCCAGGCGCTCGGCCACCGGGATGAAAATCTCGTTGGTTTCGTTGCGTTTTTGGTACTCAAAATCCGACAACTCTTCAAAGCGGGCCAAACGGGCCTTGCTCTTGGCCTGGCGAGCTTTGGGGTTTTGACGCGACCACTCCAACTCTTTCTTCAGGGCTTTGGCGCGGGACTCTTCGCCCTTTTGCTCTTGCACCAAACGCTCTTGCTTTTGCTCCAGCCATGAGCTGTAGTTGCCTTTATAAGGCATGCCGTTGCCACGGTCGAGCTCCAAAATCCACTCAGCGGCGTTGTCCAGGAAGTAACGATCGTGGGTAATCGCGACGACGGTACCGGGGTAGCGCTGCAAAAATTGCTCCAGCCAGTCAACGGATTCAGCATCCAAGTGGTTGGTTGGCTCATCGAGCAGCAGCATGTCAGGCTTTGACAGCAGCAAGCGACACAGCGCCACACGGCGCTTTTCACCGCCTGACAGCAAGCCGACTTTGGCATCCCACGGGGGCAAGCGCAGCGCATCAGCGGCAATTTCGAGTTGGTGCTCAGTGTCAGAGCCGGCGGTGCCAATGATGGCTTCCATCTTGGCCTGCTCTTCAGCGAGCGCGTCAAAGTCGGCGTCTTCTTCGCCGTAGGCCGCGTAGATTTCTTCCAACCGGGCTTTGGCCATGAACACATCGCCCATGCCCGCTTCCACGCTTTCGCGCACGCTTTGGTCGGGGTCGAGTTGGGGCTCTTGCGGCAAGTAGCCGATATTGAGGCCAGCCATAGGCATGGCTTCGCCTTCAAATTCTTTGTCAACACCCGCCATGATTTTGAGCAGAGTGGACTTGCCGGAACCGTTGGTGCCGA
>CAIMHL010000271.1 GCA_903840825.1 uncultured beta proteobacterium | reverse complement strand
GTTTTTTGCAAAATCCAGCGTCCACAACGCTGGCCAAAACAGGTTTCGAGAACATTATTGCGCGCTACGGTAAAACCGCTGCGAACTGATTTTCCCCCTCAAATTATCAAACCCCTTTTTAAGGACACACCTACATGCCTACCTACACTCCCCCCCTGCGCGATATGCAATTTGTCATGCATGAGTTGCTTCATGTCTGCGATGACTTCAAAACCATGCCCCAGCATGCCGAGATGGATGCCGACACCATCAATGCCGTCTTGGAGGAGGGCGGCAAGTTTGCCAAAGACGTGATCTTTCCTCTGAACATCAGTGGGGACACCGAAGGCTGCCAGATCGACCAGACCACCCACGCGGTCACCACGCCGGCGGGTTTTAAGGAAGCTTACACCCAATATATTGAAGGCGGTTGGGCGGCTTTGGGTTGCGACCCAGCTTACGGTGGGCAAGGCCTGCCACTGGTGGTCAACCAGATGTTTTACGAGATGCTCAACAGCACCAACCAAGCGTGGACGATGTACCCCGGCTTGACGCATGGCGCCTATGCAGCCTTGCATGCGCATGGCACCGAGGCACAAAAAGAAACCTACCTGCACAAAATGACCAGTGGTGAGTGGACTGGCACCATGTGCCTGACCGAGCCCCATTGCGGCACCGACCTGGGTCTGATGCGCACCAAAGCTGAAGCGCAGGCAGATGGCACTTTCAAGATTACCGGCAATAAGATATTCATTAGCGCCGGTGAGCATGACATGGCGGGCAACATCATTCACCTGGTGCTGGCGCGTTTGACCGATGCCCCTGCAGGTATCAAAGGAGTCAGCCTGTTTATTGTGCCCAAGTTCATGGTCAATGCCGATGGCACGCTGGGTGCGCGCAATGGCATTTACTGCGGGGGCTTGGAGCACAAAATGGGCATTCATGGCAACGCCACGGCACAAATGGTGTTGGATGGTGCCATCGGCACCATGGTCGGTCAGCCCAACAAGGGCATGAATGCCATGTTTGTCATGATGAATGCGGCACGCTTGGGCGTGGGCAATCAGTCCTTGGGCTTGACCGAAGTGGCCTACCAAAACGCCTTGATTTATGCCAAAGACCGCATTCAAATGCGCTCCTTGTCAGGCACCAAAGCCAAAGACCTCGCAGCCGATCCCATCATCGTTCACCCCGATGTGCGCAAGATGCTGCTCACGGCCAAGGCCTATGCCGAGGGCGGGCGAGCGCTGTCGGCCTATTGCGCGATGTTGCTTGAAAAAGAAATCAATCACCCCGATGAAAAAGTGCGCAAAGACGCGGGTGAAATGCTGGCCATGCTCACCCCCATCGTCAAAGCCTTTATCACCGACAACGGCCATATTTCAACCAATGCGTGCCTGCAGGTGTTTGGTGGGCATGGCTTCATCAAGGAATGGGGCATGGAGCAGTTTGTGCGCGACAACCGCATCAACATGATTTATGAAGGCACCAACACCATCCAATCTCTTGACTTGTTGGGTCGCAAGATTTTGGGCAACAACGGCGCTACTTTGAAGAAGTTTGGTAAGTTGGTGGGGAAATTGGTTGAGGAAGAAGGCGTCAACGAGAAGATGGCCGAATTCATTACCCCCATTGCTGTTTTGGGTGAGCAAATGACCAAATTCACGACTGAAATTGGCTTTAAAGGCTTCCAAAATCCCGATGAAGTTGGGGCTGCAGCCGTGGACTACCTTCGTGTGGCAGGTCACTTGGTCTTTGGCTACTTCTGGGCCCGCATGGCCCAGGTGGCGCTGCGTGAAATTGCGGCGGGAAACACCGACCAGTTCTACCTGGCCAAGCTTCAAACCGCCCGTTTTTACTTTGCCAAACTGTTCCCTGAGACCGCGACCTTGATGCGCACAGCACGCACCGGGTCTAAGGTTTTGATGGACACCGACGCCGCCTTGGCCTAAAACACAGTGCCTCCCACCCCCCAACTACTCAGGTGATCAATTAAAATGTTACGTTCACTAACCGCTCTCGCCTTCAGTGTTTCATGTGCATCCGTGATGGCCCAGATGACCCCGCTGGGTTTATGGCAAACCATCAGTGACACTGATGGCAAGGCCACCTCAGAGGTTCGCATCACGTCAACGCCTGCAGGCTTGGTGGGCGTGGTTGAAAAGGCGCTGACCACCAGCAATGAGCCCAACTGCGACAAGTGCACCGATGAGCGCAAAGGCCAGTCCAAGCTGGGCATGCAGATTATTCGCGGTGCCAAAAAGGCCGACGGCAAAGACGTTTGGGAGGATGGCAATATTTTGGACCCCAATAACGGCACCGTCTACAAGCTCAAACTAAGCCCAATTGAGGGCGGCAAAAAATTGGAAGTGCGGGCCTTTATCGGCTTTGCGTTGCTGGGGCGAACCCAGACTTGGGTTCGTGTTGAATAAATCATTGTCAGGAACTTCCATGTCCCGTTTTCAAGTTAAAAAAGTCGCTGTGCTCGGCGCTGGCGTGATGGGGGCGCAAATTGCGGCCCATCTAGTCAATGTCGGGGTGCCCGTACTCCTGTTTGATCTGCCTGCCAAAGAAGGCCCCAAAAATGGCATCGTGACGCGTGCGGTAGAAGGGCTTAAAAAACTCAAGCCCGCCCCGCTGGGTCTGGCAGAAGATGCTGCCCTTATCCAGCCCGCGAATTACGAAGAGCACCTTGAGTTGCTTAAAGGCTGCGATTTGGTGATTGAGGCGATTGCCGAGCGCATGGACTGGAAGCTCGATTTGTACAAGAAGATTGCCCCGTTTGTGTCGCCCGGTGCCATCGTGGCGTCCAACACCTCCGGCTTGTCCATCACGCAGCTCAGCGAGGCTTTGCCTGAGGCCATCAAACCCTGTTTTTGTGGCATTCACTTCTTTAACCCACCGCGTTACATGACCTTGGTGGAGTTGATCAACACCCCCACTACGCTGCCCCAAATTCTGGATGACCTCGAAGCCTTTGTTACCAGCACGCTGGGCAAGGGCGTGGTGCGCGCCAAAGACTCGCCCAACTTGATTGCCAACCGCGTAGGCATTGCTGGCATGCTGGCGACCATGAAAGAGGTGGAGAATTTTGGCCTGACCTACGACGTGGTGGACGACCTCACCGGTAAAAAAATGGGCCGCGCCAGTTCGGGCACCTTCAGAACTGCTGACGTGGTGGGCCTGGACACGATGGCCCATGTCATCAAAACCCTGCAAGACACTTTAAGCCTGGAGACCGACCCCTTCTTTGGCAGCTTTTCCACGCCAGAGGTTCTCACAACTTTATTGGGCATGGGTAATCTGGGTCAAAAAACCAAAGCTGGTTTTTTCAAGAAGCAGGGCCGCGAGATTTTGCGATTTGATGCGGCCTCAAAAGAGTACCTGCCTGCAGGTCAAAAAGGCGATGAAGTTTATGGGCGCATGCTCAAAAAGCCAGCCGCTGAACGCCTGACCCTGTTGCGCAACAGCGAAGGCGCGCAGGGCCAGTTTTTGTGGGCTATCTTGCGCAACAGCTTTCACTATGCAGCTGTGCATTTAGCGTCAATAGCCGACAACGCCCGCGATGTTGATTTTTGTCTGCGCTGGGGCTTTGGCATGAAGCAAGGCCCGTTTGAGTTGTGGCAAGAAGCCGGTTGGCTAAACGTGGCCAACATGATCAAAGAAGACATCGACGCCGGCAAAGCCCTGTGCAAAGCGCCGCTGCCGGATTGGGTCTTCAAAGGCCCTGTGGCCGACGCCGGTGGCGTGCACACGCCGCAGGGCTCGTGGAACCCCAGCACGCAGCAGTTTGTATTGCCCCGCGTTTTGCCGGTGTATGCCCGCCAGCATTTCCCTGAAAGCGTGCTCGGTGCCCAAGCCCTCAAAGCCGAGGTGGCCGGTAAAACCCTGTTTGAGGACGAAGCCATTCGCCTATGGACGCTGGATGACGAGGTGCTGATTGCCAGTATCAAGACCAAAATGCACGCCATTAGCCCCGGCGTGGTTGAAGGCTTGATGCAAGGCGTGGCCTTGGCCGAGTCCAGCTACCAAGGCTTGGTGGTCTGGTCGCCTGATGATTTGTTCTCGGTAGGGGCCGACCTTCAAGCGATGTTGCCAGCCTTCATCATGGCGGGTGTCAGTGCCATTGATGGCGCTGAGGAAGAGATGCAGCAAGCCATGCTCAAGCTGCGCTACGCCAGCGTGCCTGTGGTGTCGGCCGTGCGCGGTCTGGCCCTGGGTGGGGGCTGCGAATTGGCAGTTTATTCGGCCAAACGCGTGGTGGCGATGGAAAGCTATATCGGCTTGGTCGAAGTCGGCGTGGGTCTGGTGCCTGGCGCGGGCGGTTTGACGTATATTGCCCGACGTGCGGCCGAGGCGGCTGCCGCTTCTACGGGCAAAGACATCCTGCCCTTCCTGACTGAGGGCTTCACGGCCGCAGCCATGGCCAAGGTGGGCACCAGCGCGCTGGAGTCGCGCAAGCTGGGTTATTTGCTGAGCAGCGATGTGATCGTTCCCCACAAAGACGAGTTGCTTTTTGTCGCTATCAACGAAGCCAAAGCCATGTTCGCCAGCGGCTACCGCGCCCCACACAAACGCAACTTTGCCGTGGCCGGGCGCAGTGGTGTGGCCACCATCAAGGGCTCACTGGTCAACATGCGCGATGGCGGCTTTGTCAGCGCGCACGACTTTCATATTGCCAGCCTGATCGCCAACGTGGTGTGTGGCGGCGACGTGGACGCAGGCAGCCTGGTCAGTGAAGAGTATTTGATGACGCTGGAGCGTCGCGCCTTTTGCGAGCTGCTGGTGCACCCCAAAACCCAAGAGCGGATCATGGGCATGATGTCAACTGGCAAACCGGTGAGAAACTAAGATGAAACAACTACAAGAAGCCTACATCGTTGCCGCCACGCGCACGCCCATTGGGCGTTCGCACCGGGGTGTTTTTCGCAACATGCGCCCGGACGATTTGCTGGTCAAAGCCCTGCAGGCTGCATTGGCGCAAGTGCCCACCTTGGACCCCAAAGCCATCGAGGATTTGATCTGTGGTTGTGCCATCCCTGAAGGCCCACAAGGCCTGAACATTGCGCGCATTGGCGCTGTGTTGGCCGGCTTGCCCAACAGCGTGGGCGGCATCACGGTAAATCGTTTTTGCGCCTCAGGTTTGAGTGCCGTGCAAATGGCCGCTGACCGCATTCGTGTGGGCGAGGCCGATGTGATGATCGCCGCTGGCGTGGAAAGCATGAGTATGGTGCCCATGATGGGCAACACGCCCTCGCTGTCCCCGTCCATGTTCAACCACGACGAGAACATCGGCATTGCCTACGGCATGGGCCTCACCGCTGAAAAAGTAGCCACGCAGTGGAAAATCAGCCGCGATGCGCAAGACCAGTTTGCGGTAGCCTCGCACCAAAAAGCCTTGGCGGCCATGGCTGCCGGTCACTTTGCCAATGAGATCACCCCTGTAGAGGTGGTGGACCGCACGCCTGATCTTGACACTGGAAAAGTGATTGAGACCAAGCGCCTGATCAGCCTGGACGAAGGCGCCCGGCCAGACACCTCAATGGAAGGCTTGGGCAAACTGCGCACGGTGTTCTCAGCGCGCGGCTCGGTGACGGCAGGCAACAGTTCACAAACCTCAGACGGTGCCGGGGCGCTGATTTTGGCCAGTGAAAAAGCGGTCAAGCAATTTGGCCTCAAGCCCCTGGCTCGTTTTGTCAGCTTTGCCGCCAAAGGTGTGCCGCCGCACATCATGGGCATTGGCCCGATTGAGGCCATTCCGGCTGCATTGCGGTTTGCCGGGCTCAAGCAAGATGACATCGACTGGATAGAGTTGAACGAGGCCTTTGCAGCCCAATCGCTGGCGGTGATGAATACCCTGGGCTTGGACCCCGCCAAGGTCAACCCGATGGGCGGTGCGATAGCCTTGGGCCACCCGCTGGGAGCCACTGGCGCTATTCGCGCCGCCACCGCCATTCATGCGCTGCAACGCCACAATTTGCGCTACGCCATGGTGTCCATGTGCGTGGGCATGGGGCAGGGCGCTGCTGGTATTTTTGAGCGCGTTTGATCGTCGTTTTAATTTTTGGAAAACCTTATGAATGAAATCCTCATTGACAACACTGCCGGCGTGATGACCATCACCCTGAATCGTGTGGAAAAAAAGAACTCACTGACCGGCGCCATGTACGCGGTGATGGCCGATGCGCTTGACCAGGCCCAAGCTGACGCCGCCGTACGTGCGGTTGTGTTTCAAGGCCACGAAACTATTTTCAGCGCAGGCAACGACATTGGTGATTTTTTGAACGCACCAGCAGCCACGAATGAGTCGCCCGTATTCCGGTTTCTGCGGGGAATCAGCACCTTTCCCAAGCCGGTGATTGCTGCCGTTTGCGGACCTGCGGTGGGTATTGGTACCACTATGCTGTTTCATTGCGACCTTGTTTACGCCGGTGACAATGCGGCGTTTTCCATGCCTTTTGTGAACTTGGGTTTGTGCCCCGAGGCAGCGTCGAGCTACCTGGCCCCGCAGTTGATGGGCTATGGCCGAGCGGCCGAGGCTTTGCTGTTGGGTGAGCCCTTTTTAGCGGAAGCTGCGCTGGAGATGGGCTTGATCAGCCGTATTGTGCCGCCTGCAGAAGTCGCTGCTTTGGCGCAGCGCCAGGCTCAAAAGCTGGCATCTAAGCCCTTAAGTTCGTTGATCGAGACCAAACGATTAATGAAAAAAGGGCAGGCCAGCGTGGTGGCTGAGCGCATGCTGGAAGAGGGAGTTAGTTTTGGCCGTATGCTGCGTGAGCCTGCTGCGCGCGAGGCTTTCACTGCTTTCATGGAAAAGCGTCGACCTGATTTTTCCACAATCTAGACCCCAATTTTTAAGCTGATTGATGCCCCAACACCTTGCCCCTGTTCCTGCCCCTGTTGTAGAGTTTGAAGCCGAGTTCGTGACGGGCTTGACTCGAATTTTTGAAGAAATGATTGTCTTCAACAAGTTGCTGGGGCTCAAGGTCACCGCGGTAACGCCAACCCTGGTGTGTGCCCGCATCGAGATGCGCCCTGAGCTGGTGGGGCATTACGGCTACAACCGACTGCACGGCGGCGTGATTAGCGCGGGCTTGGACAATATGGGGGCTTTGGCTGTGATGGCGGCCATTGGTGCGCGCCACATGAACGAGGCACCGGCCTTGCGCCTAAACCGGTTCAGTAAACTCGGCACCATTGATTTGCGAGTTGATTATTTGCGCCCGGGCATTGGTGACTATTTTGATCTGCGCGCCGAGGTCATGCGCTTGGGCTCGCGCGTGGCCTCAACCCGCATGGAGTTTCTGGGAGCTGATGGTACTTTGCTCTCAACCGGCTCAGGGGCTTACATCGTCTCGTAAGCCCCCTATTCAACCAGACACAAACCCGTGTCTTGTTTTCTCTTTTTGGCCAACATCCGGTCTACCCAAACGCCTTTGATGTCATCCCAAGTGTGGGTCCTGAAAAATTGGCGTGTTTCCTCGCGCACTTGAGCCCGAGTTATGGTGCTCATGACGCGCGGTTGGGCTTTGAGAGGTACCCATGTTTCTGTGGCAGGGTCATAGCGGTTGAATGCCTGAGGTCACGAGAAACAAGGAGATGAGATTTTGCGAAATCGCATCGAATACCCGTGTTCAAGGCAAACTTTTCATGCGCGCATATTCCTGCTGTTTCATTGACAGGTAGTCATCGCGGTCGATCTCATGGAGTTGCCGGTGGTAGGTTTCGGTCGCTGAAAACCAGCGCTCCAGGCGCCGTTCGAATTGCATCTTTTCGGGGTGTGCCAGTGAGTTCAGGTAGGCCTCTATGGCCAGGTAGTAGCGCATGGTGTTGCGCTCCACCACGCCGCGCATGCCACTGATGTAGTCGGGTGTGGTGCTGGGCGCTTGATGGGTTTGGGTAAATCCCACTTTGCCTCGGCCAATCGTGGCCAGGTAGGTCTGCATGGCAATCAAGCCAAAGTAGTTGTAGGCGTACGAATACTTCAGGTGCAGGAAGGTTCCCCCGCCCTTGATGGCGGTGGCCTCAAGTTGAATTCGGTAGTCACTGGTGCCCAAGGGGCCAGATTTTGCAGCGAGCGAGATGTCAAAGAACTCAGGCGTCGACTGGGTTGGTAAAAATGAGAATTCAATGGGAAATACCTGATCAAGTTCCTCGTATGTTTTTTTTCCGATGCTGACCAGTAGTTTTTTGCTGACGTTGCGCTGCGTTGTTTTGCAATATTTGGTGTTGAGATGAAGTATCAGCACATCGCACCAATTCTCTGCCTCGGCCAGTGATAGGCTCACGGCTTCAAAAGGGGCATCAATCAAGGCATAGATATCCCCCTTTAGCTGATTCGCCAATTCTTCAGAATGAAGGTAGATAGGCCGGTTGAATTGATTTTTCTTTAACCGGGGTGCCAGTTCTTCCAGCTTGGCACGCAGGGCTGCTGCTGCCGTCTGTTCTGAATCGGCAACAGCCGTGGGGCTGAAAAAGGCCAAGGTAAGCGTGATACAAATGGCCGCCAGCAACTTGAGAAAGAGTTCGATTGAAAATGATTTTTTCATTCCTTGTCGCTCCTCTGGTGAATGGTGAGCTGGTTAATCTGGTTCCTGAAAGGGGGGTGGTGCAGTCTATGCCCGGGGAGGGCTTGGCGTTGCGTCGTGCCATGCGCCCCGTTGTCAGTTATCAAGCTGGCATTAAAAAACCACCTGAAGGTGGTTTTTTAATGGGCGCCCGCTGGCGGCTCGTCAGCAGGCTTGTCGGTCTAAAATTTAAGAAAATAATGGCTTTAAGGCAATAGGGGTGTGCTTAAGAAGCTATTTTTTATATAGCAATTTCAAAGGGGTCTTTTGGGCACTTCGCGGGGCTTGCCGTGCTCGTCAATCGCCACATAGGT
>CAIMHL010000270.1 GCA_903840825.1 uncultured beta proteobacterium | reverse complement strand
TCGCGGTCGGATGGTGGTGTAAAGAAATATGGGACTCGGTCAAAGCCTTGAAAAACGACATCAAGGCCATTGAGATTGACTTACCCAAAAACTACGTCAGCAAAAAAGACATCGAAAGCCGGTTTGACAAGATCGACGCAACGCTAGAGCGCATCTTTGACCGGTTAGATAGCAAGGTTGACAAGTGATTGACCAAACAGCCTCTGCTGAAAACCCGTGGCCCAACACCGAAACAAAAACGGTGTTGGTCTGCCGCATCCCTAAAAAGGACGACAGGCCGAGTGCGAATGAGTTTGTGAACAAAGACGGACGTATCTGCCGCTGGGTGGTGACGAACCAAAAATGATAGACCCGTTCACCGCGTTTGCAGCCGCGCAAGCGGCGGTGAAGGGAATCCAGGCAGCTATCAAGCTGGGCAAGGATGTGCAGGGGATTGCGGCAGACCTAAGCAAGTTTTTTGAAGCCAAAGACATTGTTCAGCAGGCGGCGAACAATCCCAAGAAATTTAAATCGGATACGGCCCAAGCGTTAGAAACGGTGATGCAGGCCAAGCAGCTTGTAGAGGCCGAGACGGAACTGAAGAACACGCTGATATGGTCGGGCAATGCGGATGTATGGGAAGGCGTGCTGCTGGAGCGCAACAACATCATCCAGCGGCGCAAGAAGGAAGAAATGCAAGCGGCGATGACAAAAGCCAAGAAGCGCCAGCAGATAATGGAGGCCGTCAGTACGGCTTTTTGGATTTCCATATTCTTGGTTGCAATCGGCCTGAGCTACTTTTTCACAACCCTATTTCTTGAACGGAGAACATGATGGAATGGCTTAAAACGGTTGCTCCCACCATTGCTACGGCGCTTGGTGGCCCACTGGCTGGCATGGCAGTCTCTGCTGTTGCCAAGGCTATTGGCGTATCACCTGACGAGGTGCAAAGCGTCATCAGCAGCGGCAAGCTAACTGCTGAACAAGTGGCCTCCATCCAGCTTGCTGAACTGGAACTGAAGAAACAGGCCCAGTCCATGAATTTGGATTTTGCCAAGCTGATGGCCGAGGATAAAAAGTCTGCGCGTGATATGCAAATTGCCACAAAGTCCTGGATTCCTGCCCTGCTTGCAGTGTTTGTGACCATTGGATTTTTTGGGATTTTGCTGGGCCTGATGACAGAACATTTCAAGACATCGGACGCGCTGATGTTGATGCTTGGTAGTTTGGCAACCGCATGGACAGGCGTAATGGCGTTCTATTTTGGTAGCAGCGCCAGCAGCCAAGCCAAGACCGAATTGCTGGCTAAATCGGAGCCACCTAAATGAAAGCCAAGCTGACGTTTCTTGTGACCTTGATGGTCAGCTTTACGTTGTGCATTGTTGTGATTGGTATGGTTGGCGTGTTGATGGCTGGCCTGTTTAACGAAGTTGTGGACAACGCCGAGATTTTTAAACTTATTAGCCCAGCGTTTCAGACCATTGTTGGCGGGTTTATTGGTCTGCTGGCTGGTGTGAAACTTTCCCACGGCGAAACTGACAAGGAGCCAACGCCATGAAAGAAAACTTTGATGCATCGTTTGAGCGCGTTATTAAAGCTGAAGGCGGCTACGTCAACGACCCTGATGACCGTGGCGGTGAAACAAATTTGGGCGTGACCATTGGCGCATGGGGCGCTTACCTTGGGCGTGAGATTAAGCCAGGCGAAATGAAGGCGCTGACAAAGGAAACCGTCAAGCCGTTTTATCGCGCCATGTATTGGGACAAGGTAAAGGGCGACGATCTGCCTTTAGCGGTCGATTACGTTGTTTTTGACTTTGCCGTGAATGCAGGGTTCAGCCGCGCCGCAAAGTTTCTCCAGCGGGCTGTAGGGGCGGTGGATGACGGCGTGATTGGCGGTGGCACATTGGGCAGAGTTGCCGTAACCAACAAGCAAAGGCTACTTGCCAGTTTTGCCGACCAAAAACAGCGGTTTTACACTGGCCTGGCAACAACCAACCCGAGCCAGCAAAAGTTTCTTAAAGGC
>CAIMHL010000269.1 GCA_903840825.1 uncultured beta proteobacterium | reverse complement strand
GTGCGGGCTCCTTGCCAAAGTTACGCGACAACTTCAAATAAACCACCTCGGGGTGCGTAGCGCACAGCGCCTTCATGACCTCAGTGGTGGCGTCGCGGCTGCCGTCATCGACCACAATCAGCTCGATCTGGGGGCTCAGCGGGCGCAAAGTGGCCAAAATCTGGGGTACAAAAGTCCCCAGATTACGCGCCTCGTTATAGGCGGGGATCACGCAGGAGAGGGAAGGTGAACGGTTGGAGCGGGAAATCATGGCTGCATCATGCCAAAAAAAAGTCCTGATCTCGTTTACAGCGCCGTTTATTTATTGGCCCTGCGCCAACGCAAACCCCAGATTGGACACGCCAAAGGGTGGGCGCCACTCCCCCGTAAAATGAAACCATGTTGTCTGTAAAAATTGAACTCCTTGAAGTCCTGCGCCAAGCGCTGGAAAATTTATCCCCGGGCGCGGGTGCCAAAGCGGCGTTTGAGTCGCCCAAAGTAGCCGCCCATGGCGACTTGGCCACTACGGCCGCCATGCAGTTGGCCAAGCCCCTCAAACTCAATCCCCGCCAATTGGCCGAAACCCTGCGCGATGCGCTGCTGGCCACCCCGGCCTACCAAGCCTGGGTAGAAGCCATAGACATCGCAGGGCCCGGCTTTATCAACATCAAGCTCAAGCCAGAGGCCAAGCAACAAATAGTGCGCGAGGTGCTGACGCAGACCACCCAGTTTGGCAGCCAGCCCGCCTTGGATAAAAAAATGCTGGTGGAGTTTGTCTCGGCGAACCCGACCGGCCCGCTGCATGTGGGCCACGGCCGCCAAGCGGCGCTAGGTGACGCCATTTGCAACCTGTTTCAAACCCAGGGCTGGTCGGTGTACCGCGAGTTTTATTACAACGACGCGGGCGTGCAAATTGCCACGCTGGCCACCAGCACGCAGTTGCGTGCCCAGGGCTTTAAGCCCGGCGACTCCGAATGGCCGAGCGGCGAAAACGCCAACGCCTACAACGGCGAATACATCGCAGATATCGCCCAAGACTTCATGGCGAAAAAAACAGTGAGCGCCGACGACCGCGAATTCACGGCGTCCGGCGACATTGACGCGCTGGACCATATTCGTCAGTTTGCCGTGGCCTACCTGCGCCACGAACAAGACCTGGACCTGAAGGCCTTTGAGGTCCAGTTTGACAACTACTATTTAGAGTCCAGCCTGTACACGAGCGGCAAGGTGGCAGACACCGTGCAAAAACTGCAAGACGCTGGCAAAACCTACGAGCAAGACGGCGCCCTGTGGCTTAAATCTACTGACTACGGCGACGACAAAGACCGCGTCATGCGCAAAGGCGATGGCTCTTTCACCTACTTTGTGCCAGATGTGGCCTACCACATCACCAAGTGGGAGCGTGGCTTTGAGAAGGTCATCAACATTCAGGGCACCGACCACCACGGCACCATTGCCCGCGTGCGTGCCGGCCTGCAAGCCGCCAATGTGGGCATACCCCAAGGCTACCCCGACTACGTGCTGCACACCATGGTGCGCGTGGTCAAGGGCGGTGAAGAGGTCAAAATCTCCAAACGTGCGGGCAGCTACGTCACGCTGCGCGACCTGATCGAGTGGACCAGCAAAGACGCCGTGCGCTTCTTTTTGCTCAGCCGCAAGCCTGATACCGAGTACACCTTTGATGTGGACTTGGCCATTACCAAAAACAACGACAACCCGGTGTATTACGTGCAATACGCCCACGCCCGCATCTGCTCAGTGCTGGCGGCTTGGCGCGAAAAAGACGGTGGCAATGCCGCCACGCTGGCGCAGGCCGACCTGTCGCCGCTCACCAGTCCGCAGGCCCAGGGCTTGATGCTGCTGCTGGCCAAATACCCCGACATGCTGACCGCAGCCGCTTCAGGGTTTGCCCCGCACGATGTCACCTTTTACCTGCGTGAACTGGCTGCCTGCTACCACAGCTACTACGATGCCGAGCGCATTCTGGTGGACGATGTGCTCGTCAAAAAAGCGCGGCTGGCGCTGGTGGCCGCCACCGCGCAGGTGCTGCAAAATGGCTTGGCAGTGCTGGGCGTGAGCGCCCCGCAAAAAATGTAACCAGAGTCAGAAGGCATTCAATGAAAAAACAACTGGGCGGAACCTTTTTAGGCTTCATCATCGGCCTTGTGGTCGGACTGGGGGCTGCGTTGGCCGTGGCGGTTTATGTCACCAAAGTGCCGATCCCGTTTGTCAACAAAGGGCAGACCCGCAGCGCCGAACAAGACGCGGCCGAGTTAAAAAAGAACAAAGACTGGGACCCCAACACACCTTTATACGGCAAAAATCCGGTCAAACCGGCACCGCCTCCCGAACCTGCTGCCTCTGCGGCAGCCGTTGTGCCTGGGGCGCCAGCAGCGGCTGCACGCCCAGCTACTGAACCCAAAGCCCCGACACCGGCCAGCACGGTGTCGGCTCCCAAAGCCGAGATCAAGCCAGCTGTCACCGCTGACCCACTGGGGGACCTCGCCAAGGCCCGCGCCACAGAGACCGAGGCTGAGCAGTTCTCTTACTTTATTCAAATTGGGGCCTTCCGAACGATTGAAGACGCAGAGAACCAGCGTGCCAAGCTGATGCTCAGCGGTGTGGACACCAAAATCTCAGAGCGTGAGCAATCGGGCCGGGCGGTGTTCAGGGTTCGGGTGGGGCCTTTCAACAAGAAGGAAGACGCCGACAAGACCAAAGCCAAACTCGACGCTTCCGGCCTTGAGACAGCACTGGTCCGTGTTCAGCGTTAGTGCGTAAGATTTGAATAGAGACCGAACTTTTTATACCTTTACTAGGTCGAATCCGTTTAATTGGAGTTTTAAATAATGAAACGTCGTGATTTTTCTTTGGCTCTGGGCGCGGCTGCCGGGGCAAGCTTGGTGCATACCCCGGCCTTGGCGCAGGCCAAGCCCCCCGTGGCAGGCACTGATTACCTGGTGCTGGAAAAGCCAGCGCCCGTTGAGGCCCCTGCCGGCAAGATTGAGATCATCGAATTTTTTTGGTACAGCTGCCCTCATTGCAACGTGTTTGAACCCGCGCTAGCAACCTGGATCAAACGGGCCCCCAAGGATGTGGCCGTTCGCCGCGTACCGGTCGCCTTCCGGGACGACTTTGTCCCGCAGCAGCGCCTCTACTACGCCTTGGAGGCGATGGGCTTGGTAGAAAAGTTACATGGCCGAGTTTTTACCGCCATTCATGCCGAGAAGCAAAGCTTGAACACCGCCGAGTCCATCGCTGCTTGGGTCGCCAAGCAAGGCGTTGACAAAGCAAAGTTCATGGAGCAGTTCAACTCCTTTGCGGTCGCCAACAAAGCCACCAAAGGCACACAGTTGCAAAACGCATACAAAGTTGAAGGCGTGCCCGCTATCGGCGTGGCCGGCCGGTTTTACACCGATGGCACGTTTGCCAAAAACATGGATCGGGCCTTGGTGATTGCCGAGTTTCTGGCGGCTGAAATCCGCAAGAAAAAGTAGACGCTCATCAACACCATCGTCTTTATAAGAACTGTTTTCACTTGAACTGGTGAAAACAGGGTGTCTGGTGGCTACAATAAAAGCATGAATTTTATGCAAGATTCGTGCCTTATGAAAAATCTAAAACTCCTTTTGCCTTTGCTCGTTGTACTGGTCTTCTCCAGCGCCGCGATCGCCGAGAAAGCCGATCGCAACAAACCGATGAATGTGGAGTCGGACACCCTGCGTTACGACGACCTGAAGCAGACGAGCGTCTTCACCGGAAAAGTGGTGCTGACCAAGGGCACCATCCTGATCCGAGGTGCCAAGATTGATGTGCGCCAAGACCCCGAGGGTTACCAGTTTGGTTTGGTCACGGCTGAGCCTGGGAAGCTGGCATTTTTCAGGCAAAAACGCGAAGGCCTGGACGAATTTATTGAAGGCGAAGCCGATACGATCGAGTACGACAGCCGTGCGGACACCGTGAAGTTCATCAGTAACGCCCAACTGCGCCGCTACCAGGGTGCCAAGCTGAACGACGAGATGACCGGGGCCGTCATCCTTTACAACAACACCACCGACGTTTTCAGCATTGATGGCGCCTCCGCCAAATCTAGCCCCGGTACTCCTCCCGGCCGGGTTCGGGCCATGCTGACACCCAAACCCGACGCCAGCTTGGCAGCCCCTCTGATCCCCAGCACCCCGTTGCGCGAAAGCCCCGCCTTGGGTGGAGGAAAAAAATGACTGAACTGACGCCCGACCGGCGGGCTACTCCCCGCGCACAGGTCAGCGCCGGCGAAAGCCGCCTGGAGGCGATGCATTTGCAAAAGTTCTATGGCAGCCGCAAGGCCGTCAAAGACGTGTCTTTGACGGTTCGAAAAGGCGAAGTGGTGGGTTTGCTCGGCCCCAACGGCGCCGGCAAAACCACCTCGTTTTACATGATTGTGGGCTTGGTGCACGCCAGCGCTGGCGACATCACGATTGACGGCCAGTCGATTGCGCACATGCCCATTCACCAGCGGGCCCGCTTAGGCTTGAGCTATTTGCCCCAAGAAGCGTCCATTTTTCGCAAACTCAATGTTGAGGACAACGTGCGCGCGGTGCTGGAGTTGCAACAGGACGGCGCGGGCAAAGCCCTCAAAAAAGACGAGATTGAGCGGCGCATGACCCAGTTGCTGCAAGACCTGCGGGTTGACCACCTGCGGCAAAGCCCGGCGCTGGCCCTCTCTGGTGGAGAACGCCGCCGCGTTGAAATTGCCCGCGCCTTGGCTACCCAGCCCCGGTTTATTCTGCTGGACGAGCCCTTTGCCGGTATTGACCCCATTGCTGTGATCGAGATTCAGCGCATCATCGGTTTTCTGAAAGAACGGGGCATTGGTGTTTTGATCACCGACCACAACGTGCGCGAAACGCTGGGGATTTGTGACCACGCCTACATCATCAGTGACGGCACCGTGC
The DNA here is from genome assembly GCA_903840825.1 of uncultured beta proteobacterium. GTDB lineage: Bacteria > Pseudomonadota > Gammaproteobacteria > Burkholderiales > Burkholderiaceae_C > Rhodoferax. Next base: position 942 of record CAIMHL010000269.1, on the reverse strand, counting down.
TGGCCCAGGGCACGCCCACCGAGATCGTCAACGACGCCAATGTGCGCCGCGTCTATCTCGGCGAAAACTTCAAGATGTAAATCGCATGAAGCAAGGCCTCTCGCTACGGGTTTCACAGCACTTGGCGCTCACGCCGCAGTTGCAGCAGTCCATCCGCCTGCTGCAGTTGTCCACGCTGGAGCTCAGCCAGGAAGTGGGGCAAATGCTGGACGAAAACCCTTTTTTGGAGCAAAACACCGATGAGCCCGTTCGGGAAGAATTTGGCTTGGCGCAAGCCGACACCCCCGTGCGCAGCGATGTTTTGCACGCGGAGGCAGCAAGCACCTCGATGACTGAATACACCAGCGAGGTCCGGGTTTCCAGCGACAACGATGCTGAAGTCACCCCGCTTTCCGCGGACGATGGACAAAGCTGGGAAGGCGATGGCAGCGCCTCATTAGCACCCGATGACAGTGAGTGGGGGGGCGATGCCAAGGCCCACAACAACAACCTGAACGGCAATGAGGACGCTGACATCACCGAGATGGCGCGCACCCAAGAATCTTTACAAAGCCATTTGCACCGCCAAGCGCTGGCGCTGCGCCTGAGCCCTGAGGACAGCGCCGCGCTGCGCTTTCTGATCGAATCACTGAACGATGACGGCTACCTGGAAGATCCACTGACCATGCTGGCTGAGAGTCTGGCGGGCGAGGACGTGGGCCAGGTAGAGCAACTCGTTCACCACTTCACCGTGGCCTTGTCGCTGCTACAAAGCCTGGAACCCTCAGGCGTAGGCGCCAGAAACCTAGCGGAATGTCTGAGCTTGCAGCTCAAAGCCTTGTTGGGGATGTTAGTACTTGAGGGGTCGAACCCAGCCGCCGAGGCCTTGGTTCAAGTGGCTTTGAACATCTGCGCCCAACCCATGGACTTCCTGGCCCGGCGGGACATCAAGCGCCTGATTCC
>CAIMHL010000268.1 GCA_903840825.1 uncultured beta proteobacterium | reverse complement strand
GCCACGCCCGACCAGGCACTCTGGGTGGTGTGGGCGACTGCCGCCCCAGCAAAGGCACTGGCCAAAATTTTGCCTTCTAGGCTGATATCAACGATGCCTGATCGCTCGGCCAACAAGCCCCCCAGTGCGGCAAATATCAGCACAGGCGAACTGCGCACCATGGCCACAAACAGGCTGGATATTTGCAGGTCATCCATCAGGTGCGCACCTTGGGCAAGGCCATAGGGGTGCGGCGTTTTCGGTTTAAAAAAGCCATCACGGCAGGGGCATAAAGATTTTCCAGTGCGCCGCAAAATAAAATGATAAGCCCCTGAATGAAGACAAAGGTTTCTGGCGGAATATTGGGCTTTTCCAAAGCCAGGTCAAACCCGCCTTGCATTAAACCGCCAAACAACAAGGCCGACAGCAGCATGCCAATGGGGTGCTTCCTGCCCATGAGGGCCACGGCAATTCCAATAAATCCCGCCCCAGCCGTGAAGTTGAGCCCTAAGTGGTGCCCAGACCCCATCTCGCTGTTAACAGCAGCCATTCCCGCTAATGCCCCTGACAAAGCCATTGCCCCAATGATGGTTTTCTTGATGGAAATGCCGGCATAGTGCGCCGCGTGCGGGTTGAGGCCGAGTGTGCGCACGTTGTAGCCCCAGACTGTTTGCCAAATTAAGACTGAATAGGCCAGCAAGGCCAGCAGGGCCAGAATAAAACTGATGTTGAGCGGTGTTTGTCCCAATCCGGGTAACCATTCATTCAAACGCGGGAGCCAGGCCGTGGTGTGGAATTCGCGGCTTGAGGTTGATTGCTGCCCGACCGGAATCAGATGGCTCACGATGATGTAGTTCATCAAGCTAGAGGCAATAAAGTTGAACATGATGGTAGTCACCACAATATGACTGCCACGCCGGGCTTGCAAATAACCGGGTAAATAAGCCCAAGCGGCACCAAAAGCGGCACTCGTCAATATGGCCAGCGGTATCAGCAGCCAGGCGCTCAAACTTCGGTCAAGCCAAAGAATTAGCAAGCCCATACCCAAACCACCGATGTACATCTGGCCTTCGCCGCCGATGTTGAACAAGCCGGCCTGCAAAGCCACCGCGACGGCCAGCCCTGTCAAGATAAAAGTGCTGGCGTAAAAAAGCGTGTAGCCCAAGCCTTCGGGGTTGAGGTAAGCGCTGGTGACCAAAATCATCAAGGACTCGGTCGGACTTTCCCCCAAGGCAAAGATGACCACGCCAGCCAAGACCAGCGCAGACAACAAATTGAGGAGCGGCAAAACAAAGCGACTGGCCCAGGCGGGCATCTCATAGGTCGTCATGGCGAGACCCCACCCATGAGCAGCCCAATGCGGGTGGTGTCAAAGGCTTGCGCACTTAATTCGCCCGTGATTTTGCCGTCGCACATCACCAAAATGCGATCGGCCAGCGCTCTAATTTCTTCAAGCTCGACGGATACCAACAAAATAGCCACTCCTTGGTCACGAAGTTCCAGCAACTTGCGGTGCAGTGTCTCAATAGCGCCAATGTCGACCCCGCGCGTGGGTTGACCCACTAGCAAGAGTTGGGGTTGGGAGGAAATTTCCCTGGCTAGCACCAGCTTCTGCTGATTACCGCCTGATAACTGGCCAGCGCGCAGGCTGGCATCGGTGGGTCGAATATCAAAGTCGGCGATTAATTGGCTGGCATGCTCATCCAAGGCGCGGTGGTTGAGGAAAACGCCAAAGCGTACAAATTTTGACCCTTGATAACCCAGCGCCACATTCTGGCTGACTGAGTTTTCCTTGACCAATCCATGGCGAAGTCGGTCTTCTGGCGCGTGGGCAATGCCCAGTGCGCGGAAAAGTGCCGGCAAGCCTTCGGCGTCTTTACCCCCTTTGCCGGGCAGTAATTTCCCCAATAATTTCATATCACCGCTGCTGGGCAAGCGCATGCCCCCCAGTAGTTCCAATAGTTCGGTTTGTCCATTGCCGGAAACACCCGCAATCGCCACGATTTCACCGGCACGCACTGAAAAATTGAGGTTTTCAAGCGCAGGTGAGCCCTGTTCACTTTGAAGGGTCAAGTCTTTGACCTCCAATACGACGCGCCCCGGGTTGAGGGGTACGCGGGTCAAGTGGCTGTCAATGGGCCGGCCGATCATCAATTCGGCCACTTCTTCGCGGGTACTGCTCTGGGTATCAAACTCGCCGACGACCCGACCGGCGCGCATGACGCTGACCCGGTCAGTGAGTGCGAATATTTCTTCGAGTTTGTGGGTAATCAAAATAATGGTTTTACCCTGATCGCGAAAGACCCTCAATATGGCAAACAAGGAGGCTGTTTCCTGCGGCGTCAAAACCGCCGTCGGTTCATCCAGAATAAGGATGTCTGCGCCGCGGTAAATGAGCTTGAGGATTTCAACTTTTTGCTGGGAACCCACGGACAAATCCTCAATGCGCGCGTTGGGATTTACCTCAAGACCATACTGGCGGGCGATATCTTCCAAGCGCTTTTCTGCACGCTTGAACTGGCCCTTCAAAACAGGTGAGCCCTCGACGCCCAGCATGATGTTTTCTAGCACCGTAAAGGGTGCCACCAGCATGAAGTGCTGGTGGACCATGCCTATTCCCTGCTGAATAGCCACCATGCTGTTGGCGACGCGGACGGGTTGACCCTTTAAAAAAATATCACCCTGATCCGCTTGGTAGTAGCCATAGAGAATGCTCATCAGCGTGGATTTACCCGCGCCGTTTTCGCCGACTATGCCGTGAATGGTCGCTTTTTGGATGCTCAAATTGACCTGCTGGTTGGCGTGAACCTCTCCGAATTGTTTGCAGATATTTCTAAACTCAACCGCGGCAACCATGGGCAAATATTTTCGTCAAAGCGCTTAAACAGGGCAGCTGTTGGCGGTGCGGTAGTCCACCACTTTGACTTTTCCACTTTTAATATCAGCGCTGGCTTGCTTGATGCGCGTCTCCATGGCGGGGGTGATGAGCTTGCGGTTGTTTTCATCAAGCGCCCAGTCCACGCCGCCTTCTTTAAGCCCTTTTTCTGTGACGCCCGCTTTCCAGGTGCCATTTTTGACACTCATGAAGCCGTCGTATACCGAGTTGTCCACACGTTTAAGCATGGAAGTCAGAATAAAGCCTGGAAACAAGGGGTTCTGGTTGGAGTCCACCCCAATGCCTAGTTTGTTTTTGTCCTTAACCGCTTGCAAGGCACCCATGCCGCTGCCGCCTGCTGCGGCAAACACCACATCGACGCCCCGATCAAACTGGGCCCGTGCCAACTCGCCGCCTTTGGCCGGATCGCTCCAAGCTGCGGGTGTGGTCCCCACCATGTTTTGAGTCACTTCGTTTTTGGCATCCACTGACTTCACGCCTTGAGCGTAGCCACAGCCAAAGGCGCGAATCAAGGGGATATCCATGCCACCCACAAAGCCTACTTTTTGCGTTTTGCTGGCCATGGCGGCGGCTACGCCAACCAAATACGAGCCTTCCTGCTCTTTGAATTTGACGGAGTTAACGTTGTCGCCCTTGACTTCATCATCAATGATCATGAATTTAACCTTGGGGAACTCTTTGGAGACAGTGGCCACCGCATTGGCCATAGAAAAGCCAATCGACACCACCATGTCCACGTTTTTACGGGCCAGGCTGCGCAAAACCTGTTCGCCTTGCGCGTCTGCGGTGATTTGCGCCTCAAGGTAGGAAATTTTCGTTTCTTTTTTGAATCGTTCAGCGCCTTCGTAGGCTGATTGATTGAATGATTTGTCAAACTTGCCGCCACCGCCATAGACAACAGCAAGCTTGGGATCAGCTGCTTGTGCATTTAGGGAAAAAAGTGTGGCCGTAGCCAATGAAAGCAAAGTCAGTTTCATAAAAAGTAATTTCTTAAAAGTGTAAAAATTCATTATGAGGGAATTTATACGGATTTTCCATAAGCTAATTTCTTATATGTTTAAGCCCCTTTTTACAATAGTCATTTTGGAGTGAAGATGAAAATTTTGGTCGGTGCTTATATTTCCTTACTTGCCCTCAGTGTTCAAGCCCAAAGCGGCCCGATCAAAATTGGCGAAATCAACAGCTACTCCAGCATGCCGCAGTTCACGGCGCCTTACAGGCAAGGGTGGCAGTTGGCGGTTGAAGAGGTCAATGCGGCTGGGGGCTTGCTGGGTCGTAAGGTTGAGGTGATTGCCCGCGACGATGGCGGCCGCCCCGAAGAGGCTCTGCGACACGCGGTGGAGCTGACCAGCAACGAAAAAGTGGATGTTCTGGCGGGTGGATTTTTGTCGAATGTGGGTTTGGCACTGGCAGACCACGCTGCCAAAAACAAGCGGTTATTTGTCGCCAGCGAGCCGCTGACCGATGCCATTGTTTGGGACAAGGGCAATCGCTACACCTTCCGCTTGCGCCCCAGCACCTATATGCAGGCGGCTATGTTGGTTGAAGAGGCGGCCAAATTGCCCGCCAAGCGCTGGGCCACTATTGCCCCCAACTACGAGTACGGCCAAAGCGCTGTGGCCAGTTTCAAAGAGCTGCTGAAAGCCAAGCGCCCGGACGTTGAGTTTGTGGGCGAACAGTGGCCGGCTTTGGGCAAGCTTGATGCCGGCACCACCTTGCAAGCCGTCATGCAAAGCAAGCCGGATGCTATTTTTAACGTCACGTTTGGTGCCGATCTGGCCAAACTGGTCCGCGAAGGCAATCAGCGCAATGTGTTCCCCAAAACGCCCGTGGTGTCCATGTTGTCGGG
>CAIMHL010000267.1 GCA_903840825.1 uncultured beta proteobacterium | reverse complement strand
CTCGCCCGAGTTGATGTCCAGCGACACATCACGCAGCGCCTGGAAGGTGCCGAACTCTTTGCTGACGTTTCTAATTTCGATACTCATTGTTTTCTTTCTAGCTGCCCGTCATCGCGAGCGTAGCGTGGCGATCCATCTCCGTGTTGCGACGCTTATTGGAAGCAAGGCCAGCTGTATATAGCTCTGGCACCCAAGCCACTTCCTAATCAGCATCACCCAAAGCGTAGTCACTTTGGGGGCCTGGTTCGGGGGCTTCTTGGGCTTGCTCCAGGGCTAGGTGGTGTTTGTGGGTTAGGCCGTGAAAGGCGGCGAAGGGGCCGGTGACCAGGTACACCGGCAAGCGTGTGTCGGGGTGAAAATCGGGGGACTGCTCTGGGCGTCCTGGCCATTGGCGTTCTACCTCAGACAAACCCAAGGCCACCAAATCAGTCAGCAAAGCCTCTGGCGTTTTGTGCGGATGTAGCTCGCCCAGCGCCGCCAGCCTGGCGGCCAGCGCCAGCGGCAGGCTCAGACGGTAAACCTGGCGCACCTGCGCCGCCTGCGCACTCGTCAGTCGTTTGGTTGAAACCATGCGGGCTCCTCAACAAAAGCCACTAAAAAGAAACCGGCAAACGAATGGTCAGCGAAACATCCGGGGTATCGCGGGTCAGGCCAGCGCCTACTGACACGTTCAGCGTAGTTTTTGGGCTTAGCCGGTACGCGTAGCCCAGCAGCAAAGTGCCAAGTTGCGTCCGCACCGAGCCCTTCACCACCTCGCCATTGCTCTCCGTGCGCCCCACTGAGCTGTGGTCGTAGCCAATACTTAGGGTCGATTTTTCATTCACCGCCAGCCCCATGCCAAAATTAAAACCCAGCACCCCGCCGGGTGAAATAGTGCCCAGCGACTCAAACTGGCCATCCAGCACTTTTCGGGTCACGTTGTCGCGCGAGAAATTGTGCAAGTAGGTAATACTGCCAAAAAAAACCGCCGGGTCAGACGGGTACAACACCGTCAAGCCCAGCTGCAAAGAATTAAACCCTGAGCCCGAGGGCAAATCCAGCGGCAAACCCGTGCCCGAGGTGTTGTCTACACAACGCGTTTTGCAGTCAGTCACCACATCAAAAGGGTCAGTGCCCGTGCGCGTTTTAAACCGCACACTTCCAATATAAAAAGGCTTGTCAATGCCCCCATCATTGAGCTGGTAGCGCGCACCAAACTCCAGGTCACCCAAGTGCAAACCACTGGCTGAAAACACCCCCTCGTCCGAGCCCGGAATCAGCGCCTCGCGGCTCACCGTGGCATCCGAGCGGTACACATAGGGCGCGCGCATCTCCAGCTCCAGGCGGTTTGAGACGCCATAGCGCCCCGACAAGGCCGCTGTGACCGTGTTGCGCTTGACCTCGCGCACATCAATCAAACCAATCAAGAGCGCCGGAATGATCGAGTACCCAATCAAGGCCACCCGGTTGCTGGACGAATAGCCAAACTGCATGGACGGCTCTAGCACATACCCACCCTTGGGCGTCAGCACGCCCGGCTGCTCAAAAATGGGGGCTACCTCGGGCGGGCGGCTGTCGGACACCGGGGCTTTTCCTACCGGCTGCGCTTGGGTAGTTTGCGCCCCCGCCGTCCCCACCACCGTCAACAAAGCTACGCACGCCACGCAACGCCATACGGGCAAATTTGAAAAAATCATGAACAAGATCTCCGCGTCAAAAAAAACTAATGCGTAACCCTCTTACGCCCTGTTGCAATTTTGAAGAACCTGGACCAAATGGCGTTGCGGAAAGTCAAGCTAGGCTGTTGGGTGAGGGCTTACGCTACATAGAAATCCTCAAGACAAGGCTGCATGGATTGCCGCGCTACGCGCGCTTTGACGGGGACATAGTTAGAAATACGACACAAGGATTCACTGATGACATTGAGGCGCTTGTTGAGCATCACATTAGAAGATGCTGCGTGTATGTATGCGCCAGACAAAGTAGTGACCCACTGGGACTTGGCGACCACGGACAGTTTGAGCGAAGCGCGCAAAGCCATGAAGGCGCAATTTTTCCCCGTCGGATTGTTGCTGATCCAGACTACCCAGGATAAAGACCTAGAGTCTCTGCACTCCTTTCTTGATGGGCACCAAGGCAGCCAATGGGTCGGCGTCTTCACGCCTGATCTGATCCAAAACCCGCGTTGCCGGGCCATGATTGCGCAGCATCTTTTTGACTTTCACACCTGGCCCATTGACCCCCACCGCCTCAACCACACTCTGGGCCACGCCTTTGGCTATGCAGACCTGGTGGACCAGCCCCACATCACTTTGGGCAGCCCGCGCGAGATGGACCTGGTGGGGCAAAGCCCGGCAATTGCGCACCTGCGCACCCAAATACGCAAGGTCGCCAAGGCCAACGCGCCCGTGCTCATCTGGGGCGAGAGCGGCAGCGGCAAAGAGCTCACGGCGCTGGCTATTCACCAGCACTCTACGCGCGCCAAAGCGCCTTTTATTGCGGTCAACTGCGGCGCCATTCCGGCCGGCCTCATCCAGTCAGAACTTTTCGGCTACGAGCGCGGCGCCTTCACGGGCGCAGCCAAAGAGAAAAAAGGCCTGATCGAGGCCGCCGCCAAAGGCACGCTTTTTCTTGACGAAGTAGGCGACCTGCCGCTGGAGTTGCAAGCCAACTTGCTGCGCTTTTTACAAGAAGGCACCATCAACCGTGTGGGCGCGTCAACCCCTATTCAGGTCGATGCCCGCGTCATTGCTGCCTCGCACATTCACCTGCAAAGCGCGGTGGTGGCCGGGAACTTTAGGGAAGACTTGCTCTACCGCCTCAACGTGCTGCCCCTCAGCGTGCCTGCCCTGCGTGAGCGCAAGGAAGACCTGCCCTTGTTGTCGCAGCACTTCTTCAAACTTTTTGAGCACGACAAAAACCCCCGCATCACCGGCTTTAGCCACCGCGCCCTGCAGGCCATCAAGTCCTACGACTGGCCGGGCAATGTGCGCGAACTCATCAACCGCATTCGCCGCGCCCTGGTGATGGCCGAGGGGCGGCTCATCACCCCTGAAGACTTGGGCTTGAACCTATCCACACCCCTGCGCAATGGCGAGGCCTTGGAAGAAGCCCGCATCCGCGCTGAGCGCGACGCCATCAACGTTTGCCTGCAAGGCAGCGGCAGCAACGTCACACGCGCCGCGCGCGACCTGGGCGTCTCGCGCATGACGCTTTACCGGCTCATGGAAAAACACGGCATCAACGCCTGAGTGTCTCAGCGGTGGTACACCACCCAAAGCACCTCCAAGGCCAGTGCCCGTGCACACAATGACCATGCAAATCAACGCGCAAATCCAGCGCATTTGCGATCCCTCAAAGGCGCTGCCAAGCCCGCTATTTGGAGCGGTGTATCAGCCCTGTGACACCAATACGCACCAGCCACACCACATCCATTTTTTCAGCCTCGAAAAGTCCAGAAAAACCTCGCTACCAAGCAGGTTTTTATTCTATTTATCAGTCACTTACAGCGAGCGAAAAGCAGGTGGCATTAGATTTGCATTACAGCCATCGGAATGACGAACCTAGTCCGTCTAACCATGTCAATCTTTAATCAATCACACTCTAAGGAATCACCATGAAAAAGACACTCTTGGCGTCGGCTATCGCAGTTGCATTTGGCATGACCGGTCAGGCATTTGCCAACCCCGTCATCAACAACACCGTCACTACAACAGCTTCAGTGCCAAGCGCCGCTGTAACGCCGGCCGTCTCCACGCTTGACACCACGACCGCCACCTCCGGCAGCGGCGCCGCTGCCGCCACCGGCACCCAAAGCGCCACGGCCATGTCTGAGCAAGTGAAGAACTCAGGCCCCGCCGCCAACGAGTACTCCACCGCCACGCAGGCCAACACCGACAGCTCTACCAACACCTCCACCCAGGACAGCAACAACACCAAAACCCGCACTGAGACCAACACTGACAACTCGGCCAGAACCAAGAGCAGCTACAACACCGACAACTCAGTAAATACCAGCGACAGTAACAACACCGCCACCACCACTAAAACCAAAGACAGCAACAACACCGACAACTCGGTGCGAACCAAAGACAGCAACAACACCAAAACCCGCACCGAGACCAACACCAGCACTGACAACTCGGCCAAAGCCAAAAACAGCTACAACACCGACAACTCAGTGAGCACCAGCGACAGCAACAACACGGCTACCACCACTACTACTAAAACCAGAGACAGCAACAACACCACCACACGCTCTGGCAACTTTGACAACCAAGGCGACGCCAAGGCCAAAGACTACAGCGCTGCAGCCAACAACGGCAGCACTGCCACCAGCAGCTTTGACAACGCGTTCAATACCAACAAGGCCCTTGCCTCGGTTGACCTGAAGGGCAAAGTCACGGGCAACACCGTGTCCAATATCGGCAACATCGCCACCAACAACGCCAGCGCCAACGGTGCCAAAGGCGGCAGCGGCGGCACAGGCTACGGCGGCAAAGCCTATGGCAGCGATGGCGGTGCTGGGGGTGCCGGTGGCTCGGGTGGCAGCTCAGGCAACGCCAACGCCAAAAATGGCGATGTCGATGCTGGAAAATCCAGCACAGGCGATGCCTCCAACATGGCCATGGGCGGCACTGGCGGTGACGGTGGCAACGCCAAACATGCCAAGAGCACAGCCGGGGATGCCGCTGCTACCAGCGGCGCTGCTGATGCACGCAGCAAACAAATGGCACACGGCTCTGACGCGACCAGCAGCGCGATGGGCGGCAAAGCCAAAGCCATGGACTCCACCACAGCAGGCAGCGCCAAATCCAAGATCGACGGCGGCACAGGCAATGCTGACGCCTACACCAAAACCATGGCCGGCGACACCAAATCAAGTAGCAAAGCTTGGGGCGGCGTAGGCATGCCTTCTGAAGTGGTGCCTGCTCAAACCAACGGCGGCACAGGCGGCGCAGCCACGAGCACAGCCACAGCCACTGGCGGCATAGCCACCGGCACAGGCGGCACCGCCACAACGGGCGCCAACACCCAGTCGGCAGCGCCTGCGGGCGGTGCCAGCACCGGATCAGCGACCTCCACAGCGGGTGCGGCCACGACCGGCACCAACTCTGCCACCGGCGGCACCAACACGGCCACTAACTCGGCCGCCTCGGGCGCCGCTACTTCAACCGGCGGCGCTGGTGGCACAGCCAGCAACACCGGTGGCGCAGGTGGCGCGGGCGGCACAGCAGCCACCGGCAACGCCACCAGTGGCAACGCCAGCAGCACAGCCAGCAACGGCAATGCGCAGGGCGGCACCTCTACCGGTGGCGCTGGTGCAAGCGGTGGTGCAGGTGGCGCGGGTGGCAGCGCTACGGCCGGTGCAGGCACAGGCGGCATAGGCGGAGCGGGTGGCGCAGGCGGCACGATCTCGGTCGACGCAGGCACCTTCAACCTGTCCAACACCATGAGCAGCATGTCCAACTCGGCTGCAGGAATTATGTCGGCTATCCAAAACAGCGGCATCAACTCCATGCTGCAAACCGCCATCAACGTTCAGTCCAACGTTACCCTGGGCCGTTAAGCCCCTCTTGGGCCGCCAGCCAGCTCCTCACAAGGGGCTTGCTGGCGGTCCTAACTTGGAGAACATCATGAAAAACCATGCCTACGTGGCGCCTTGGCTGATGCTGTTGGGTGGCGCTTTTGCAGCCAGCGCCCTCGCCGATGCCCCGCTTGCTACCAGCCCCGACCATCAGCCAGTCATCGGCTTTGGCGTGCCCTTGACCGCTGAGAGCCTGCAAGACTTGAGAGGCGGTTTTGAGAGCGTCAAGAATGACTTGCAACTCAGCGGCACCGTGGCCGACAACCTGGCACGCAATGTGGTGACCGGCAACAACACCATTGCTGATGGCTCCTTTGCCAACGTCACCGGTTTTCCTATCGTCATTCAAAACTCGGGGGCCAATGTACTAATACAAAACGCCACCATCATCAACATCCAATATTAGGAATGCCATGAATTTTGTTGCGACAGTGCTGGGGCTATTTACCGTTTTGGCAGGCATCATGACACTCCCTGCGCATAGCGCCACACTCAGCTTGTCAGGCATCAACGGGGGCTACTATGCCCTGCAAGTTACCAGCCTCAAAGAGGCCCGGTTCAAGACCACCCGACAACAGCAGTTTGACTTTAGCTGCGGTTCTGCCGCCCTGGCCACCCTACTCACCTACCACTACGACACCCCGGTGACCGAGCAAGCCGTCTTTGAGGCCATGTTTGCCAGCGGCGACCAAGAAAAAATAAAGCGCGAAGGCTTCTCGCTGCTCGACATCAAATCCTACCTAAAAACACGCGACTTCCAGGCCGACGGCTTTGAGCTGCCTTTAAGCAAACTAGCTGAATCCAAACTCCCCGCAGTGGTGCTGATTGTGGACAAAGGCTACCACCACTTTGTGGTTGTCAAAGGCCTGCGTGACGGCCGTGTGCTGGTAGGCGACCCCTCTAGTGGCACGCGCGCCATCTCACTTGAGCATTTCGAGACACTCTGGAAAAACAAGCTCTTGTTTGTCATTCACAACAAACAACCCCAAGCCAAATTCAACCAAGTGGCTGACTGGCAAGTGGCCCCGCGCGCGCCCTTGCAGGCGGTTGTCAATCAAAGCAGTCCGTTCAGTGTGACGCTGCCCAAGTTTGGCCCCGGCGACTTTTAAGATGTACACGGCCATGAAAAACCCTGTCAAAAATTGGCTTTGCGGCTGCCTGCTATTGGCCGTTGGAAATGGCATTAATGCGGGGGGCAGCGACAAAATTGATGGCCTTTTCAACCCCAGCGAATGGAAATTCGCAAGTAACGAGCAGCTCGACACCCTGCGCGGCGGGTTCGAGTCTCCTACTGGCATGACCGTGTCCTTTGGCTTGGTGCGCACCGTGTCTATTAACGGCGACGTGGTCAACCGCACCAGTTTCAATCTGCCCGATGTCAGCAAAATCACCGCCGAGCAGGCCCGCGCCGTCAGCACGGCCATGGCCGAGACCCGCTTGGTGCAAAACGGCGGCGGCAATGTGGTGAGCGACAGCGTGCGCTCGCAGCTATCGGGCGGCACCCTGATTCAAAACAGCCTCAACGACCAAACCATCCAAACCCTCACCGTCATCAACGCGGGCGTCAACAGCCTGGGGTTGTTCAAGTCTATCAACCTGCAAGGTGCGTTTAAAGACGCCTTGTTTGGGGCGTTTGGAAGCCGCTAAGCCACACCGCGCGCTTCGCGCTTCGCGCTTATTCTTCCAGGTGGGGGTGCGACAAGCCCTCAGCGGGCGCCCCGGTTTCGGGGTCAATCCAGTCGGCAATGCCAATCTCGTTTTCAGCCTCTTGCAAGGTCTCGCCAGGCTCGGGGGCTTGGTCATCGTCGCCCATATCGGCGAGTGCCAGCTCTAGGCTGGCAAAGGGGCCAAAGTCCCTTCTGCCATCTGGGGCGGTCCAGTAGTAGCCATCCGGGCGCAAGGTAATCTGGTCGAGCGGGTTGTACGTGCCCACTTGCTCGTCTTCTGCCAAGGCGGCGTCTGCCATCAGGTCTGCATGGGTCAATATGCGCATTTAAAACTCCAATTCCGCTTAAATTTTTAGCTTGCGTTTGAGGTTAAGCTGTCTAAAAAAAATGGGGTTGAGCCGACTCAAGCTTAACGCCCTTACCTCTTTTTCGGTAAGGTTTTTTTTACCAACGGAAGGCTTGGGGGTCAGATCCCAATTCAGGACGATGCTATTTCCGGCGAAGGAAACTAAGAACGAAATTGGGCTCTGACCCCCAAGCCTCAATGATGGCATTTTCGTCAGGGCAACGCCCTCGCTTTGCACCAAGAGCTTAGTGGGCAGTGACCTCGAATCTCAAGCCAGTGGCCTTGAGGACGGCGTTGAGTGTCCTGATGGTTGGGTTGCCGCGGCTTGAGAGCGTACGGTACAGGGTTTCGCGTGAAAGGTGCGCTTTCTCCGCAATGTATGCCATGCCGCCGCGTGCTTCGACGACCTTTCTGAGGGCGGTCAGATAGGTTTTGGGATCGTCGTCCTCGCTGGCTGCATTAAGATACTGTGCGGCAAACTCGCCGTCCTTGAGTTGCTCAAAAAGCCAGTCATCGTGTTTTACAGTTATGGTCATTTCTTTCCCCTTTGCTGCCATTCATTCCATCGGTCGATTGCCCGATCAATATCAGCGGACTGGGTCCGCTTGTCGCCACCATCACACAGCAAGATAACGTGTTTACCTTCGATGGCATAGTAGACGCGATATCCTGGCCCCCAATCAATACGCAGCTCCCAAACGCCGTCACCCACAGGTTTGCAGTCACCGAAGTTGCCGTTGTTCAGCCGAATCAGACGAGCGGCAACCCTCGCTTGAGCCTGCCGGTCCCTTAACCCATCAAGCCAACAAGCAAATAGGTCTTGACCATCAAGGCTAGAGTAGTGCCGCAGTTCATACATTCAACAATTGTAGCCTAGGGGCTACTTTTATCAAGAATGTCGTTACTGCGAGGCCATAGGCCGCGGCAATACATCAAATCCGCCCATCCAATCGCACTGATGCTCGCAGAGTCTCGTTGATTCGTGTTTGCCAGCCTTCACCGCTGACACGCAGGGCGGCCAGCACATCGGAATCCAAGCGCAGCTTTACGGGCTCCCTGGGGGCAAGTGCTTTGGGCTTAGCGCGCTTACCGAATGCGTAGTAAGGTTTTTTTATGAACGGAAGGCTTGGGGGTCAGATCCCAATTCAGGACGATGGGGCTTGCGGAGAAAAAGGCAGTGAACGAAATTGGGCTCTGCCCCCGGGCCGTTCTTCCCGGTGAGGGTGTCTGACCGGCACGCTGAACAGGGGTCTTGCAAGTGCGCAGAAAAGGGGTCAGAGCCCAATTTCGTTTGACGCTGTTTTGCTCCGATTAGTCTTCTTTCCTGAATTGGGATCCGACCCCATTTTAGCTTTTGGCGTTGACGAGCGGATGGGCACGGTGCGATGGATTGTCGCGCTACGCTTGCAATGATGGGTGAGGGTCTGTGATGTTGAGTGACTGGCCGCGCAAAAAGAGCGTATCTGGCGACATATCGATGTCCTCAGTCAAGACTACTGTTCCGTTCTCGACACGAGCCCGCAAAAACATTCCCGGCTGCTTAAGTTCTGCAAACGCAGGATATTGGAGATAAGGACGCATATCGAACCTGCGTACCTCGCCAGTGGCAAATTCGACATTCATGAAAAAGTCGGGGGTTGCAACTGCCTTGATAACGACTGGCGTCATAACTTGCACCTTAGCGAAGAGGTTCAATTTTGAATGGCGTTTGACCCGTGCTGGCCAAGTGCCAATCGGCCATCAACTCGCCTTGGTGTAACTCAATCCAAGCTTGGAGTAATTTCATTTGCCGCTTGGGCAAATCGCCCTCCAACAGCTCACCATCAGGAATTTTTAAAACCACTTTGAACTCGTTGTAGCGAACGTGAATATGCGGGTGATGGTACTTGTCAGTATCCAAAACATACATGACTACCATGTATTCCATAAAACATGCTGATGATTGGCATGGCATGGGCTCCACAAATCAAAATGCCAGTTTACCCGCTGGTAAGCGGATTGGCTCGACACCCTTTCAGCTTTTGCAGCTGGTGAAAGGCTTGGAGGTCAGATCCCAATTCAGGACGATGGGGCTACCGGCGAAAGAAACAGCGAACGAAATTGGGCTCTGACCCCAAAGCCGTTCTTACCGGTAAGAGTGTCTGACCTGCACGCCCTTTCCAGGGATAGCATCAAGCAATCACGCAGAAAAGGGCCCTCCCCAGAGAGTTTTTTCGGGGAGTTGATTTTGTTGAGCTGCCTTAAAGGGTTTCGGCAAACAATTCACGCCCAATCAGCATGCGGCGGATTTCGCTGGTGCCGGCGCCTATTTCGTAGAGCTTGGCATCGCGCCAGAGGCGGCCCAAGGGGTAGTCGTTGATGTAGCCATTGCCACCGAAGATTTGGACGCCATCGCCAGCCATTTTGGTGGCCTGTTCGGCGCACCACAAGATGACCGAGGCGCAGTCTTTGCGCACTTGGCGCACATGCTCAACACCGAGCGAGTCGAGGTTTTTGGCCACGGTGTAGGCAAAAGAGCGCCCGGCTTGCAGCACGGTGTACATGTCGGCGACCTTGCCCTGGATGAGCTGAAACTCGCCAATGCTTTGGCCGAATTGTTTGCGGTCGTGAATGTAGGGGAGCACGCTGTCCATCACAGATTGCATGATGCCCAAGGGGCCGCCGGTGAGCACGGCGCGTTCGTAATCCAAGCCGCTCATGAGCACTTTGGCGCCGCTGTTGAGCCCGCCCAAAATGTTTTGCGCGGGGACTTCGACGTTGTTAAACACGAGCTCTCCGGTATGGCTGCCTCGCATACCGAGTTTGTCAAGCTTTTGCGCGCAGGCGAAGCCTGGCATGCCTTTTTCTATGAGGAAAGCGGTGACGCCACGAGCGCCTAGCTCGGGCTCGGTTTTGGCGTAGACGACCAGGGTGTCAGCATCGGGGCCGTTGGTGATCCACATTTTGGTGCCGTTGAGCAGGTAGTAGCCGCCTTTGTCTTCGGCTTTGAGTTTCATGCTGATGACATCACTGCCCGCACCGGGCTCGCTCATGGCGAGGGCACCGACGTGTTCGCCGGACACCAGCTTGGGCAGGTACTTGCTGCGCTGCTCAGGCGTGCCGTTGCGTTTGATCTGGTTCACGCACAAGTTGCTGTGGGCGCCGTAGGAGAGGCCTACTGAGGCACTGGCCCGCGAGATTTCTTCCATGGCGATCATGTGGGCGAGGTAGCCCATGTTGGCGCCGCCAAACTCTTCGCCCACGGTGATGCCGAGCACGCCAAGGTCGCCCATTTTGCGCCAGAGGTCCATGGGGAATTGGTCGGTTTTGTCGATCTCGGCGGCACGGGGGGCGATCTCAGTTTGGGCGAATTCGCGCACGGCATCGCGCAGGGCGTCGATGTCTTCACCGAGTTGGAAGTTGAGTCCGGGCATGTTGTTCATGGAGGTTCCTTGAGGTTATTCAGCGGGTTGGGGCTCGCGGGGCTTGGGATCAGTATGTCTTGGGCACAACCATCAGCGTTTGTTGCATGACAGCACAGGCGCTGGTTTTGCCGGTGGCGTCGATGTGGGTGACTTCGGCGGTGGTGATGATGAGGCGCCGACCGGCTTTGACCACATGACCGGTGGCTCGCAACTCGCCGCCTTGGAATGCGGCCATGAAGTTGATTTTGAATTCGACGCTGGTGACTTCCATGCCCTCGGGGGCCATCGTGAGGCCGGCGTAACCACCGGCAATGTCGGCCAGTGCGCCCATAGCGCCGCCATGAAAACCGCCCTGCTGCTGGGTGACTTTGTCTGAGTAAGGCAGGGCTACTTCGCACAGGCCGGGCTCAGCCCGAACCAGAGTGGCGCCGAGGTGGCGCATCATTCCTTGGCGATCGAAGCTGGCTTGGACGCGGGCAAAGGTGTCTTCAGCGGTCATGCGGCATCCTTTTTGAGGGCTTTGGCGAGCAGGGCTTTGGCTTCGCGTTGGTGGACTTTGAGTTCGTCGAGGTTGGCTTGCAGGTCGAGCATTTGGTCTTGAAGTTGCTTTTGGTGGTCGGCCAGGATGAGCAAAAACTTCTCTAACTGCGGGCCGGTGTCGCGCGGACTGTCGTACATGTCGATAATGTCTTTGGCCTCGGTCAGGCTCAGGCCCAGGCGCTTGGCGCGCAGGGTGAGTTTGAGGCGGGTGCGGTCGCGGCCGCTGTAGATGCGGTTGCGGCCCGCAGGGCCTGAGCGCTCGGGCTGGAGCAGGCCCAGGTCTTCATAAAAACGGATGGCGCGGGTGGTGAGGTCGAACTCTTGCGCCAGGTCGCTGATGCTGTAGGTGATGGCCATAGGTTTTGAGTGAACCGAGGTGACTGCCCTTGGAATAAGCCGCACCTACAATTGCATTTTTTGATTGACGTTAACGTAAACGTCAATTATGTCGTAGTTATGGAGTTACCTTGAACCACGTTGCCAACGAACTTGAAAAACAACTGCACTACCCGCTGGGCGACTTGATGCCCGAGCAGGGCAAAACCCTGGAAGTGGTGCCGGGGGTGAAGTGGATTCGCATGGCCTTGCCTTTTGCCTTGAACCACATCAACCTGTGGCTGCTGCGCGATGAGATAGACGGGCGCGCTGGCTGGAGTGTGGTGGATTGCTGCATTCACTCAGACGTGGCGAAAGCGCAATGGGCGCAAATTTTTGAGAACGAATTGGAGGGCTTGCCGATTTTGCGCGTGATCGTGACGCACATGCACCCGGACCACGTTGGGCTGGCGCACTGGCTGTGCGAGCGCTGGCAGGTGCGGCTGTGGATGAGTGCGACCGACTACACGATGGCGCGCATTGGCACGGAGGGGCCCACCGGGTTTGGCGGCGATTCAGCGGCTGATTTCTTTGCGCTGCATGGCCTGAATGACCCGGACTCTGTGGCGCAGATCAAAGGCCGGGGCAGTTATTACCCGACGCTGGTGCCTGCGATGCCGCAGCAGTATCGGCGCATGATGGCAGGCGATGTGCTGACGATTGGCGGGCACAAGTGGCGCTGTATCAGTGGGTTTGGTCATGCGCCTGAGCATATTTCGCTGGCTTGCGAGGCCTTGAAGGTGTTGATTGGCGGCGACATGATGCTGCCCCGCATTTCAACCAACGTGAGTGTGTATGACATGGAGCCAGAGGCCAATTCGCTGCGGCATTTTCTTGATTCGATTGATCAATTTAAGACGCTGGACGCGCAAACCCTGACGCTGCCGTCGCACGGCAAGCCCTTTACCGGGCTGCATGCGCGCATTGGGCAGTTGCACGACCACCACCGGGACCGACTGGCCGAGGTGCTGGAGGCGTGCACCTTGAAGGCAGGCAGTGCGGCAGACATGCTGCCCGTGCTGTTTAAGCGGGCGCTGGATTTGCACCAGACGACGTTTGCGATGGGCGAGTCGATCGCGCATTTGCACCTTCTGATGTATGAAGGGCAACTGACACGCACGCTAGGCGACGACGGCGTTTACCGCTTTAGCGCGCCTAAGACCAGCGTGGCACCGACACCACTTTGAGCTGCTGCCTGAGGGCGGCGTAATCGGGCATGACGCTGCGCACGGTGGCCCAAAAGCGAGGGCTGTGGTTCATCTCGCGCAGGTGGCTGAGCTCGTGGGCAACGACGTAGTCAATCACCGCAGGGTCAAAGTGCATGAGGCGCCAGTTGAGCCGGATGCTGCCATCAATGCGGGCGCTGCCCCAGCGGGTGGCGGCGTTGCTCAGGGAGAGGCTGCGCCAGTTGACCTGGAGTTGGAGGGCAAAGTGGTCGAGCCGCTGGGTGAAATGCGCCTGGGCCTCTTTGAGTAACCAGCGCTGGGTGGCTTGGCGCATTTGTGCAGGGGTGGCATCACCGCTGAGGGCGAGTTGCAAGGTGGGCGTGGGTGCGCCGGGCAGCAAGGCAGAGGTGGCGCGGCGACCCAAGGACGGCGGCAAGAGCTGCAAGGTGAGCGGCGCGCCGAGGTAAGGCAGCTGCGCGCCATCCGCCCAAGTGATCTCGTTGGCCAGCAGGCTTTGGTGGCGTTCATGCACGTCGCCTAGTTTTTGGATGATCCAAACGGCTTTTTCTTGCAAGGCGGCCTCGATGGCTTTAAGCGCCACCCAGCTAGGGGCGCTGACCACCAGGCCTTCGGGCTTGATGGAAAAACCGATGGTGCGCCGCGCGCTGCGCTTGAACTCGTAGCCGACCACGGTGTGGCCGAGTGTGGTTTCGCGGTTGGCGCGGGGGTGCGTGAGCAGGTCAGGCTTGGGCATAGGCCTCGGGGTCAATGCGCTGCATTTCGGCTTCGATCCAGGCTTCGACTTCGCGCATGAGTTCTTTGGGTTCGCGGCCCACGCTGGCTATGGCCGGGCCGATGGACACCGTGACCGTACCGGGGTGTTTGACAAAGCCAGCGCGGGGCCAGCACTTGCCGGACGAGATTGCAATGGGGATGACGGGAGCGCCCGACTCAACCGCGAGACGTGTGCCGGCGGTTTGGTAGGTGCCGCGTTCACCACGGGCGATGCGGGTGCCTTCGGGGAACATGATGACCCAGGTGCCTTGGTCAAGCATGCGTTTGCCCTCGGCAATGACGTGTTTCATGGCGGCAGCGCGGCTTTCGCGGTCGATGTGAATCATGTCGAGGCGGGCCATAGACCAGCCAAAAAACGGGATTTTGAGCAATTCACGTTTGAACACAAAGGCCAGTGGGCGTGGCATGAGGGTGGGGATGAGCAGCGTCTCTAGCGTGGATTGGTGCTTGGACAACAAAATGGCCGGAGCAGTGGGGCCTTGGGGCAGGTTGCGCAGGCCAATGACCTGGACCTTGACGCCCAAAAACACGCGTGTGCCCCAGATGACGAGGCGAAACCAGTTGACGGCAAACCACCACAGCGGGGTGCGGCGCACCCAGAGCGAGATGCCCACCAAGGCAAAGCCCCAGGGGATGACCGTGATCAACATCCAGGCCATGTGCAGTATCGAGCGAATCAGATGCATGTTTATAAGTAATTGGCCGCTAGAGCACTGTGGAATTGCTTAAACAGCTCATTTTTTAATAGCGGTAAGCAGGGGATGAAAAGCGCTTTAAACGGCGGTCGTTTCGCGGGTGATCAGAAAATCGACAAAGGCGGCGAGGTCGGCGTGGGTGCGCGTCTCAGGTGGAAAGGTGTCGGGCAAGGAGCGGTTTTTGTAGGTGGCGCCTTTGCCGGTCAAGACCAGATGCGGCTCGCAGCCTACTGCGATGCCGGCCAGGATGTCGCGCGCGGAGTCGCCCACCGCAGGAACCAAGCGCAGGTCGACACCGAAGCGTTCGGCGATTTGCTCAAACAGGCCGGGCTCGGGTTTGCGGCAGCGACAAGCGTCTTCGGGGCCGTGAGGGCAGTAAAAAATAGCATCCACCCTCCCCCCCACCGCCGCCAGCAGCTTGTGCATTTTGGCGTGCATGGCGTTCAGGGTGGAGACGTCAAACAGGCCGCGCCCCAGGCCGGACTGGTTGGAGGCAATCACCACATGCCAACCGGCGTGGTTGAGGCGGGCGATGGCCTCAAGCGAGCCTGGCAGGGGCAGCCATTCTTCTGGCGTTTTGATGAAGTCGTCGCTGTCTTCATTGATGGTGCCGTCGCGATCAAGAATGACCAGCTTGAGGTTTTGGGAAATCATGCCACCAGCCGGGACAGGTCAGCGACGCGGTTCATGGCGTCGTGCAGGCACTTGAGCAGGCCTTGGCGGTTGAGGCGCAGGTCCATCTCTTCGGCGTTGACCATGACGCTGTCAAAAAATGCGTCCACCGGGGCACGCAGCGCGGCCAGGGTTTGCAGCGAGGCGGTGTAGTCGCCGGCGTCAAACTGGGCCTTGGCCAAAGGCGCGATGCTTTCCATGGCTTGATGCAGTGCAATTTCACCTGGCTCTTTGAGCAAGATGAGGCTGACGTGGGCATCGACCTCGCCGGCTTTTTTCAGAATGTTGCTGACCCGCTTGTTGGCGGCCGCCAGCGCAGGCGCCTCGGGCAGGGTGGCAAAAGCACGCACTGCTGCCAGACGCTTGGGGATGTCACCCAGGCGCTGGGGCTTTTGCGAGACGACCGACTCGACCTCTTGCGGGCTATAGCCCTGCTCGCGCAGAGAACCGGCGAGGCGCTCGAACATGAAGGTTTGAATATCTTCAACCAACTTGGCGTGGTCTGGCGTGATGAGTGCGCCAAAGGGCAGCGCCACAGTGGCCAAGAGTTGGCCGAGGTCTAGGGCCAGGTCTTTTTCAACCAGCATGCGGATGATGCCCAAAGCGTGGCGGCGCAGAGCAAACGGGTCTTTGTCGCCCGTGGGGACGTTACCGATGCCAAACATGCCGACCAGGGTTTCGAGCTTGTCGGCCAGCGCGACGATGAGGCCGGTGCTGTTGCGGGGCAAGTCGTCCCCGGCAAAACGGGGTTTGTAATGGTCTTCTATGGCGAGGGCGACATCTTCGCCCAAGCCATCGTGGCGGGCATAGTAGCCGCCCATGATGCCTTGGAGCTCGGGGAATTCGCCGACCATGTCGGTGAGCAAATCGGTTTTGGCGAGTTGGGCTGCCGTGTCAACCGCTTGCAGTTGGGCAGCCAAACCTAACTGGGTGGCGATGGCGTGGGCAATGGCGCGCACGCGGAGCACGCGAGCGCCTTGGGTGCCGAGTTTGTTGTGGTAAACCACTTTATCGAGCCCGCCGACACGGGATTCAAGCGTTTTCTTGCGGTCTTGGTCGAAGAAGAATTTGGCATCGGCCAGGCGCGGGCGCACCACGCGCTCGTTGCCGCCAATGACGGCACTGGCATCCTCGGGGCTGATGTTGCTCACGACCAGAAATTGGTGGGTGAGCTTGTTGGCGGCATCAAGCAGGGGGAAATACTTTTGGTTGGCCTTCATGGTGAGGATGAGGCACTCTTGGGGCACGTCGAGGAATTGCGCCTCAAATTCGCACACCAACACATTGGGGCGCTCGACCAGGCCGGTGACTTCGTCCAAGAGCGCGTCGTCGTCAATGGCTTTGACGCCGCCGCCTATCTTGGCCGCTGCGGCTTGCAGTTGGCGCACGATCTCGGCGCGGCGCTCAGCGAAGCTGGCAATCACCGCGCCGTCATCTTTGAGGGTGGTTTCGTAGGCGTCGGCATGGCTAACGACAACGGGGGAGATGCGGGCTTCAAAGCGGTGGCCTTGGGTGGTGTTGCCGGCACTCAAGCCCAGCAGTTTGACGGGCACGACCGTGCTGCCGTGCAAGGCGATCAAGCCGTGCACGGGACGCACAAAGTGGACGCTACTCCAGCCGGGCAATTCGCAGTCAGTTTCCAGCTGGTAGCTCATCATTTTGGGGATGGGCATTTTGGCCAGGGCTTCTTCCAGGGCTTTTTGCAAACCAGTGTCGAGCGCGGCGCCCGTGACGAGGCTGTCGTAAAACAGGGCTTCGGCTTTGCCGTCTGGGGCACGCTTGAGGCTGGCGACGGCCGCGGCAGGGTCGGTGACATCAGCGCCCAGTGCTTGCAATTTTTTAATGAGCGCGGGTGTGGCTTGGCCATTGGCGTCAAGGCCCACAGCCACAGGCATGAGTTTTTGCTGCACGGCTTTGTCAGCGGCTTTGAGCCAGACGCGGCTGATGTGGGCTCCCAGGCGACGCGGCGAGGCGTAAGCGGTGACGACCGACTCAGCGGTGGCGAGGCCGAGCGCACGCAGGTGCTCAGCCAGGAGTTGGGCAAAGGCATCGCCCAATTTTTTGAGGGCCTTGGGGGGCAACTCTTCGACAAAGAGTTCAACCAGCAGGTTTTTTGTTGTCATGGTTTTTAATCAGTTAGGGGCCGGGCGGCGCGTACAGCGTGGGAGCTAGAGCGGCCTGCCCTGCTAAATATCAGGCGGCTTTCTTGGGGATTTGAGCGACCCATTCACGCGGGGCCATGGGAAAGCCCAGGCGCTCGCGGCTTTCCAAGTAGCTTTGCGCCACAGCGCGGGCTAGGTTGCGTATGCGGCCCATGTAGGCGGCGCGCTCGGTGACGCTGATAGCGCCCCGGGCATCCAGCAGGTTGAAGCTGTGGGCGCATTTGAGCACTTGCTCGTAACCGGGCAAGGCGAGTTGCTGCTCGATGAGGTGCTTGGCTTGCTTTTCGTGCGCGGCAAAGGCAGTGAGCAAAAAGTCAACGTCGCTGTGCTCGAAGTTGTAGGCGGACTGCTCTTTTTCGTTTTGCAAATATACGTCGCCATAGCTCATGGTGTCGGTCCATTGCAGGTTGTAGACGTTGTCAACGCCCTGCAGGTACATGGCGAGGCGCTCCAGGCCGTAGGTGATTTCACCGGTGACGGGTTTGCAGTCAATGCCGCCAACTTGCTGGAAGTAGGTGAATTGGGTGACTTCCATGCCGTTGAGCCAGACTTCCCAGCCCAGGCCCCAGGCGCCGAGCGTGGGGTTTTCCCAGTCGTCTTCGACAAAGCGAATGTCGTTTTTCTTGAGGTCGAAACCGAGGGCCTCAAGCGAGCCTAGGTACAACTCCAGGATGTTGCTGGGGGCGGGCTTGAGCACGACCTGGTATTGGTAGTAATGCTGCAAGCGGTTGGGGTTTTCGCCATAGCGGCCATCTTTGGGACGGCGGCTAGGCTGAACGTAAGCGGCTTTCCAGGGCTCGGGGCCGAGGGCTCTTAAAAAAGTAGCGGTGTGCGAGGTGCCTGCGCCGACCTCCATGTCATAGGGCTGCAGCAGGGCGCAGCCTTGGTCAGCCCAGTACGACTGGAGCTTGAGAATGATTTGCTGGAAAGTGAGCATGGCAACTTGGGTTCTAGGGGCAAGGCGCTAGGCGCGCCAACCCCTTCATTTTACGCCGCGCACTCAGGATGGACGGGTCGTGCGCCACCGGGCTAGCGCGGCGATCAGCAAGACGCTGCCGCCCACCAGCCACCAGGGCGTGAGCCCGAAGTGCGAGACCCAGCGTGCATACAGGGTCAGGCCGTCAGCACCCTGCACCTGGGCCACCAGGGCGCCGCGTGTATGACGCTCCAATGCATGCGTGACGCGGCCTTGCGCATCTATCACCACGGTTGCGCCGGTATTGGTGGCGCGCAGCATGGGGCGGGCAAATTCAAGTGCGCGCATACGCGAGATGTTCAGGTGCTGGTCAATGGCCACTGTG
>CAIMHL010000266.1 GCA_903840825.1 uncultured beta proteobacterium | reverse complement strand
CGCTGTGACCAGGCCAAGCAGGGCCGTCTTGCGGTAGTCTGCCAGGCCGGTGGCGGCAGCTGGCAGAGCGGACGCAGATGCCGCCGCCGCGGGGTTTTGGCTCGCCCGGTGAATGAGTTTGCAGCCCACCCAGATCAAATAAAACCCGCCAAACACGCTCACCCCCAGGCGCAGCCAGGGAAAAGCCTTGAGAACTGCCGCCCAACCCAGCAGCGCCAGGCTTGCCAACAGCGCCATGCCGCTCACATTGCCCAAAATTGCAAAACCGACATGGGCCGGCGTTCGTGTCACGGCCACATGGGTCACCATCAGCACATTGGGCCCGGGCGAGGGCACCACGGCCACCCACAAAATTGTGAACGAGGCGAGTACCGAGAGCTCAAGTCCCATGGGTGCAACCGGTAGCCAAAATGCCAAAACTCTCAGGGCTTGGCCATGCCTTGTTGCACCGCCGGTCGGGCCCCCATGCCTGCAAACCAGCGCTGCACCGACGGAAAATCAGCCAGCGCGACCTGATGCCATTCATGTCTTGCGATCCAGGGGTAGGTGGCGATGTCTGCGATGGAATAGTCGCCGGCAATGAACTCCTGGTCCTCCAACTGGTGGTCCAAAACTTTGTACAGGCGCCGCGTCTCCTGGGTGTAGCGTTCAATGGCATAGGGTACTGGCTGGGGTGCGGCACGAAGAAAATGGTGCGCCTGACCAAACATGGGCCCGATTCCTCCCATTTGGAACATCAGCCACTGCATCACTTTGAATTGCTGCGCCGCGTCACCCGGCAGCAACTTGCCACTTTTGTAGGCCAGGTAGAGCAGGATCGCACCCGATTCAAACAGCGCAAATGCCTGGCCCTTGGGCCCGGCATGGTCAACAATGGCCGGAATACGGTTGTTGGGGCTGATCTTGAGGAACTCTGGTGCGAACTGTTCCCCCTGGCCGATGTTGACTGGCTTGACGCGGTAGTCCAAGCCAGTTTCCTCCAGCATGATGGAGACCTTGCGCCCGTTGGGTGTGCTCCATGTGTACAAATCAATCAAGTCAAACTCCGGTTGTCAAGGCGCCGGCCAGCGCTGCTTCGCTAGGGTAACCGCTATTTCCAAATCGGCCAGAATGCGGCCAAGCCAAGTTTCGTCCACTCCGGAGTTCACCTATGCGTCTGTTTGCGGCATCCATCGGCACCGAGACCAACACCTTTGCACCAATTCCCACGGCATTGGAGAGTTTTCATGAAGCGTTTTATGCGCGCCCCGGTCAGCACCCCGAGGATGCCAAGCTGTGCACCGCGCCGCTGTGGGTGGCCCGGCGCCGGGCCCGTGCCGAAGGTTGGACCCTGATTGAAGGCTCCTGCTCTTGGGCCGAGCCCGCCGGCCTGGTCTCGCGCCAGGCCTTTGAGCAGTTGCGCGACGAGGTGCTTGGCCAGTTGCGCGCCGCCTTGCCGCTCGATGGTGTGGTGCTGGGCTTGCACGGCGCCATGGTGGCCGACGGTTATGACGACTGCGAAGGCGATTTGATCGAGCAGGTGCGCGCCATCGTTGGGCCGGCCGTGCCCATCGGCGTTGAGCTCGACCCGCACTGCCACCTGACCCGCAAACGCGTGCGCAATGCCACCCTGATCATCTGTTTCAAGGAGTTCCCACACACCGACTTTGTGGCGCGTGGCGAGGAGGTGGTCGAGCTCACCCTGCGCGCGGCCCGCGGCGAGATCAAGCCGGTGATGTCCCTGTGCGACTGCCGCATGATTGGCAGCTTTCCCACCACCATCCAGCCCATGCGCGCCTTTGTGGACAAGTTCAGCGCCTTGGAGGGCAAGGACGGCGTGCTGTCGGTGTCGGCGGCACATTGTTTTCCCTATGCCGACGTGCCTGAAATGGGCGCCCGCATGTTGGTCATTACCGATGACCGCCAGGCCGATGGAGACCGTTTGGCAATGGCGCTGGGCGAGGAATTTTTCGCCATGCGCGGCAAAACCCTGCCGCCGTACCACACCCCTGATGAAGTGATTGATCTGGCCCTGGCCGACCACGGACCGGTGGTGATTGCCGACCCCTCAGACAACCCCGGTGGCGGTGCCCCGGGCGACTCCACCGTGATCCTGCGCCGCCTGATCGAGCGCGGCATCAAAGGGGCCGCGCTCGGACCGATGTGGGACCCGATGGCAGTGCGGCTGTGCTTTATGGCGGGGGTGGGCGGCCAACTGCGCTTGCGTTTTGGTGGCAAGACGGCCCCGACCTCGGGCCAGCCAATCGATGCGCTGGTGACCGTCAAATCACTGGTGCGCGAGGCCTACCAAACCTTTGTGGACGCCGCCATGCCGCTGGGCGACAGTGCCGCCATCGAGTTTGACGGCATTGAGGTCGTGCTGATCACCAAGCGCAACCAGGCCATGGGCGCTGACCTGTTCACCGGCATGGGCGTCACGCTGGCGGACAAGCGGTTGGTGGTGGTCAAGTCCACCAACCATTTCCATGCAGCGTTTGGGCCCCTGGCCAGCCGCGTGCTGTACTGTGATTCGGGCGGCCCGATCCCGCGTGACCATCGCCAGGTGCCCTACACCCGGGTGCAGAGGCCAATCTGGCCTCTCGACGAAGCCGCGCGGCCCGTGTTGCTTGAATGCTGAAATTCACCATCACTTTTTGTTTCACCAGGAGAAACCATGACACCTTATGACCGCTTAAAACAACTCGGCCTGGAACTACTCACCCCGGCCGTGCCGGTTGCCAATTACGTGCCTTTTGTTTTTGCCAACGGCTTTCTTTACCTGTCGGGTCAGGG
>CAIMHL010000265.1 GCA_903840825.1 uncultured beta proteobacterium | reverse complement strand
GGGCACTGCGCCCCTCAATGTCGCGCAGATTGACGTCGTTCCCCAGACTGGCGCCCACGATCTGGCCGCGACTGTTGACCGCCAGCACCACCTCGGGCTCCGGGTTGTTCCATGAAGAATCGGCGCGAATGCCAACGTCGCTGCCAGTGCCCACGGCGGCCAGCACCGGCGCCTTGGTAAACACCTCGGCGTCGGGGCCGATGCCCACTTCCAGGTATTGCGACCAGAGACCCTGGCTCTGCAGCAACTGCTTGAGCGCCTGGGCCTGAGCCGAACCCGGCTTCACCGCCGACAGGTCGCTGCCGACCTGGGCATGCACTTGCGCCCGTACCGCCTGTGCGCGCACCGGATCACCGCCAGCTTGCTCCTCGATCACCCGTTCAATCATGCTGGCTGCAAAGGTGACGCCGCAGGCCTTGATCACCTGCAAGTCGCAAGGTGCCAGGAAGAATGCGATTTTCGGATTGCGCACTGCCTCATCGCTGTTGGCGAGAATCTCATCGAGAGAACCCAAGCGTTCACCTGGCGTTGCTTTGACCAACTGCTCCGGCGCCACGCACTCCAGCAGGGTGCTCATGGTGGGGAACTGGGCCGAGAGGTCAAAAACACCATTGGCGCGAATCACCACGATCGACGGACCGGGCACAGTACCCGGTCGCCATACGCGTGCCACCAGCGTGCCGGTGCATGCGTCGTCCGGCAAGAAGCGTGCAACTTTCAAGTCCATGGGCACAATCTCTAAAAGTTCACTGCTCATTGTGCAATGGCGCGAGCTTCTATCGCCACTTTATTCATGTCAGGCAAGGGCAGTCCCATCCATTTTGTGTAGATTTGGTTCAGTTGACCATTGGAGGTGTTCTTCTCCACCCAGGTATTGATCCAATTGGCCAGCTCAGTGTCGTTCTTGCGCATGCCGATCGCTAGCGGTTGAACTTTTACAACAAATTTGACCTCCAAATTCTTACCCGGCATACTTTTGGCCAAGGCTTGTATCGTAGCGGCAGGCTTCACAATGGCATCGACCTGACCTGTGCTGAATGCCGTGTTGCAAGTGGCATCGTCGCCGTAGCGCACCAGAGTGGCCCCCGTGGGTGCCGACTTTGTCAGTTCCAAATCATCCAAATTGCCGCGTACCACGCCAATGCGCTTACCCACCAAATCTTCCAACTTTGTTATTGTGTTTCCCTTGGAGGCACCCAAAACCATCTGATTAACGCTGTACGGGGTGGAGAAGGCAACCACCTTGGCCCGATCAGGGGTCACGCTAAACGATGAGATGACAATGTCGACCTTGCTAGTCATCAGGAAAGGGACGCGGTTAGGACCATTGACTTCCACGATCTGCAGCTCCACCCCCATGTCCTTGGCCATGGCGCGCGCAACGTCCACGTCGGAGCCTATTGGCTGCACGGCGGAGTCGGTCATGCCATAAGGCGGAACGCTGAGGTCGATCGCGACCAGCAGCTTCTTGCGCGACTGAATTTCCTTGAGGGTGTTGGCATTGGCGGCAAAGCCCATGCTTACTAAACCGAGGGCTATGGCGGCAAGAGTGATGGTGCGGCGATTGAAATAGATCATAAAGTTTCCTTTGGGTGAGTTAATGCGGCTTACAGGCCGCTGCTGATGAACTGCTTGAATTCGGGGGTTTTAGGGTGGTTGAAAAGCTCCTCGGGTGGGCCCATTTCCCAGACCCGGCCTTGGTGCATAAAGATGACCACATCGGCGAGACGACGCGCAAAGGCCATCTCGTGCGTCACCAGCACCATGGTCATGCCTTGGCGCGAGAGGTCTTCCATCACCTTGAGCACCTCGCCGGTGAGTTCCGGGTCCAGCGCGGACGTGACTTCGTCAAACAACATGAGCTGCGGTGACAATGCCAACGAGCGAGCGATAGCGACCCTTTGTGACTGGCCACCTGAAAGCTGTTCGGGATAGCTGGCCGCTTTGTCCTGCAGCCCGACCAACGCCAGCACGCGACTCGCGATGACGCCAGCCTCGGCGCGGCTGTGTTTTTTAACTGCAGTGAGTGCCAGCGTGATGTTACGCTCCACTGTCAAGTGGGGGAAAAGGTTGTAGCTCTGAAACACGATGCCGACATCACTGCGTAACTCCCGGCGTGCCAGACGACTGGGCGCTCCTACATCGTGGCCACAGACTTGCAGTTCGCCGCCTTCAATGCTTTCCAGCGCATTCATGCAACGCAGCAAGGTGCTTTTGCCCGAACCGCTTCGTCCGACAATTGCCACCAACTGCCCCCGCTTTATTTCCAGCGAGACACCGTTGAGCACCTGCAAGGTGCCGAAGCGTTTGACCAGGTTCTTGACCGAGACAATCAGTTCCGGTGGAGAATTTTCGGTTTCCTGCGGCTGTTCTGACACCCGACTCGAACTTGGGGAAGCGAGCGCATTATTTTCCAACATTGAGTTTCCTTTCGAAATAGCGACTGGCCAAAGACAGCGGGTAGCACAGCGCGAAGTACATGAGTGCAATGATGAAATAGACCGTGAATGGCTGGAAGGTTGAGTTATTGACAATTTGGCCAGCACGGGAGAGTTCCAGGAACCCAATCACAGAGGCCAGCGAGGTGTTCTTCACCACCTGGACCATGAAGCCCACGGTAGGTGGAATTGCTATACGGGAAGCCTGCGGCAGGACTACATAAAAATACTGGGCAAACCGGCTCAAGCCCAGGCATTCAGCGGCCTCCCATTGGGTTGGTGTGACGGACTGAATGCAACCGCGCCAAATTTCGCCCAGAAAGGCCCCGGTATAGAGGGTCAGCGAAAGCGCGGCGGCCAACAGGGGGGGCACGTTCAGCCCCGCAATACTCATACCGAAATAAGACAGGAACAACAGCACCAGCAGCGGGGTACCCTGGAGCACCTGGATATAGGCGGCTGCAGCATTGCGCAGCAAGGCAATCTTGGACACCCGGGCCAGCGCCAGGGCCAGACCCAGCACCGCGCCCCCTACAAAAGCCATTAGAGAGAGTAGTACGGTCCACTGCGCGGCAATAACCAGGTAACCCAGATGCGTGAAAGAGAGTGAATTCATGACAATGGCTCCTTCAGATTGCCGTGCCAAGGCGACGCCGGCGCACAAAGACGAGCTGGCCTATGCACCAAAACACAGCCCGGAACATGAACGAGAGCGCAATGTAGATGACAGCGATCACGATGTAGACCTCAAAGCTGCGGAATGTCTCGGACTGAAGCAGGTTGGCGGCGGCGGTCAGTTCTTCAGCCGAGATCTGCGAGGTCACACTTGACGCCAACATCAGCAGCACAAATTGACTGGAAAGGGCGGGATAGACCCGCTCGATGGCAGGCAGCAGCACCACGTGCCAATAGACCTGAAGACGTGACAGACCTAGGCATTCAGCTGCCTCGATCTGGCTACGTGACACCGAATTGATACCGGCGCGAATAATCTCGGTGCAATAAGCGCCGATATTGATGGTCAGCGCCAGCGCAGCAGACAATTCAGCAGAAATCTTCAGTCCCATACTGGACAGTCCAAAATAAACCAGAAAGATCTGAATCAGCATGGGGGTGTTGCGAATGGCTTCAACATAGATGCCGACCAAGCGACGCACCGCGGGCGTGCCGCTCGAACGGGCAACGGCACAAACCGCGCCGATAACGAAGCCGAGCAGGATAGAAACCGTCGCCAATTGAATGGTCAACCAGGCGCCGTGTAACAGGCGTGGCCATGTTTCAGCCAAGAACGTGAAGTCAAATTGATATTGCATGGTGTGGAACTTCTTTGACGGTCAGGACCAAGCCGTGGCGATGTTCTGACGAACGGACACATTCTTGTGCGCGTCTGGTACGTTGGCAAGCTCCCAACCACGCTCCAATGCCGCCCGAACTGTGTCCAGGTGGGCCACCATTGCGGCACGCGCACCTTGCTCATCTCGCCGCTCAATTGCTACCACGAGCTTGCGGTGTTCTTCAATAGCCTCTGCGTGGCGTTGCGGGCTGTCAAAGTGCTCGTCCAACTTGCGAAACATGGCGCTGTAGCGAAAGTTCCACAGCTGATTGACCAGGTATGCCAGAGCACTGTTGCCTGAGGCCTCCGCAATGCGCAGGTGAAACAGGGAATCGGCGTTCAAACCGTTGCCGCTTGAACCGACTTCGTCGATCATCATCTGCAAGGTTTCCCGGATGCGGGCGTGGTCCTTGGCGCTCCCATCGCGTGCTGCCAGTGCGGCCGTCTCAGTCTCAATCAGGTAGCGCGCTGACAACACTTCAAAAGGGCCCGGATCGCCCAGCATGGCGGTCTGTGAGTTGGCGGCCTGGACCTCGTTGACAAAAACACCCAGGCCGACGCGTACCACCACAAGTCCGTCAATTTCTAGCGCAATGAGCGCCTCTCGTACCGAGGCGCGGCTGACACTGAATTGCTGGGAGAGGTCGCGCTCAGAAGGCAGACGGTCGCCAGGCTTGAACTCGCCGCGCCGAACCAGTTCCGACAACTGGTCGGCAATTTGGCGGTAAAGGCGCTGGGATGTGACGGCTTGTATGGGCATAGCAGTGCATTTATATTGGTTAAATGGCCTAGTGGTCAGGCCACGCGATTTATTGATATTATCGAAAAATATGGCTAGAAATATCGGTATATACCCTAGTTGCCGATTTTTATTTGATTTGTCATTGAAGCGTAGAGCGATTTATGAACTAGTGGTCAGGCCACTAAATGATGGCTGGCGCTTAACCGTGCTGTATGCACTAACGCGGACTTGTGAATGACAACATCATTAATCTCAATGAAAGCTTTCAAAATGCCCCGTAGCGATTGGCAATGACTGCAAAGAGCGACTCCAATCTCAGTATCGATTTTTCGGACGACTCCAAACGCTGCCT
>CAIMHL010000264.1 GCA_903840825.1 uncultured beta proteobacterium | reverse complement strand
CACCAAGGTGGCTACCTGGGCACCGGCCAAATGGCGGCTCAAAGGGTATTGCGCGCTCAGCCCGGCCGCACCCAGCGCGTGCAACAAAGCGGTAATGTGCTTGCCCGCCATGCGGGTGGCAAAAATTTTGGCCCGAGCAGCCAGAGCATCCATGGGCGCTTGAGCATCTGCTGCGGCACAGGCCTGGCCGATCAGCAACTGCGCCGCCTCAACATCGACCATGGCATCGACGAGCACCCAACGCCAACCCTGGTGCTCCTGCAGGGCGCGGCCAAAGGTGTGACGCTGCTCGCCATAAGCACGGGCGATGCGCAAGCTGTCCACCGCCATGGCCGTCGCCATAGCCGCCACATAAGTACGTGCCATGTTGATAGAGCCCATAGCGCGCTTGAACGCCATGCCAGGCGGGTGCAGCATCTCGTCGGCGGCCGCTTCATAGCCGTCGAGCACAAAGCCACCTGTGCCCAGTGACGCCACCGTCTCGCTACGGCCGCGGTCGGTGCGATGAAAGCCCGGTCGCGACGCATCCACAACGAATGCGGCGATGCCCTTGGCGCCGCTTCCCGGCTGGGTTTGTGCGTACACCACCATCACCTCGGCCACCTGCGCATTGATGATCCAGGCCTTTTCACCCTGCAAGCGCCAACCCGCACCATGGGGCGTGGCTTGCATTTGAATGGCGCCAAAATCCGAGCCGGCACCCGGCTCGGTCAGGCAGGTACAAGCTATGCGTTGCCCAGTCAGCAGATCGCCCAGCCAGCGCTGGGAAACCGAGGCCGGCAACCAATTGGCCAACGTGGAGGCGACGCCTTGCGTGTTGATCAAGGACAAGGCAAAACCAAAATCTGCTTCGGCCAGGATGGCCGCCATGCCCGACCTGACGCTAAAGGGCAAACCCAGCCCGCCCAGCGCAACCGGCACTTGAACGCCCAGCAGATTCAGGCGAGCCGCTTCGTGCACCGCCTCCAGCCCCATGACACGCTCGCGTTGCCAGCGTTCAGCCTGTGGCCGCACCCACTCATCAGCCAAGTGCTGGGTCTGTTGCAGAACCTCTTGTGCGCGGGTAGTCACTTTAACGCGAGTTTTTTCACAATCACCGCCTCAATGGCCACATCACGGGCGATTTGTTCGGCAAACTCTTTGGGACTTTCGCTCATGCTGATGAGCGCGCCGGTGCGTTTGGTCTCTTCGAGCAGCGCCGCAGACGTGGAGACAGTCATCAGGGCCTTGTGCATGCGCGCAATCACATCATCCGGCGTTCCGGTGGGCATGGCAAAGCCACCCCAGGCGCCAAACAAATAGCCGGGTGCCACGGTATCGCCGATCGTAGGCACCTCCGGAATAGGTTGAACCGATTTGTTGGTCGTCACAGCCAGGGCCCGCAGCTGCCCGCCTTTGAGATGAGGCACCGCAGTGCCCAGCACCATGATGCTGAAATCAATCTGTCCACCCAAAATAGCGTTGACAGATTCGACCGCGCCTTTGTAGGGGATGTGCAAGGCTTTGAAGGCCGGCAGTTTTTCTTCAAGGTACTCCACCGCCATGTGAGCGGGCGAACCAACGCCAGCCGAACCGTAGGTCAATTTGTCCGGATT
>CAIMHL010000263.1 GCA_903840825.1 uncultured beta proteobacterium | reverse complement strand
GAGCAGTTGTGGATTTCCAGTGGATTGCAGACCACCTTTGTGCCTGAACCCACCTCTTTGGCGCTGCTGGGCCTCGGTCTGCTGGGACTGGTGGCCATGCGCAAGCGCAAAGTCTGAGTCTACGGATTTCGCTCCAATCCAAAGCGTGTTATCACGCTTTGGATAAAGCCCTCAAAGCCAGTTTGATGCCCTCACTGACGCCCACATCCACCGGCAAAGCCTTGAGCGACAAAGCGGCTTCCTTGTCGCTGTCGCCCAGTGCCACCAGAGCCTGGAGGATGTCGCCCTGGTTGTCATTGGCCACATTGGCCGCAAAGCCGAGGTCTGGCCCCAACTTGCCTTTAAGCTCCAGCAACAAGCGTTCAGCGGTTTTTTTGCCTATGCCCGGCACCTTGATGAGCCGCCCAGCCTCTTGCAACATGATCGCCTGCGAAAGCTCAGCCACGCTCATGCCCGAGAGCACTGACAAGGCGGTGCGCGGGCCCACACCCGAGATTTTGATGAGTTGGCGAAACGCCTCACGCTCCTGAGCATTCTCGAAACCGTACAAAATTTGTGCATCTTCGCGCACCACGAAGTGGGTCAACAGACTCACGCGCGCGCCCACCTCCGGCAGGTTGTAAAACGTGCTCATGGGGACATGAACCTCGTAGCCCACGCCGTTGCAGTCCACCAGCACCATCGGTGGATTTTTGTGGTCTAAAGTGCCTGTCAGTTTGCCGATCATTTATTGCCTATCATTGGGGAACCCTTTTCAGGAATTATCAACTTGATTCTCAGACACCTGTTTTCCCCGCCCAACAATACCCGCTTGAGCAACCTTTGCGGCCCCGTAGACGAACATTTGCGCACCATTGAGGTTGCTTTACAAGTCAAAATTGCCCACCGGCACGAGCAATTCAAGGTGGACGGCACCAAGGCCAATGCCAAACGTGGCATGGAAATGCTGCAAGCTTTGTACGAAATGGCCTCCCGCCCCATTGAACCCGCCACTGTGCAACTGATGCTGGCCGGCGACGGCGAGATGAACGACGGCGACAGCCACGCACTCAAAACCAAGCGCAGCGACCTCAAAGCCCGCACGCTCAATCAAGCGACCTACCTGGACAACATCGCCAGCCACGACATCACGTTTGGCATTGGGCCGGCTGGCACGGGTAAAACTTACCTCGCGGTTGCGATGGCGGTGGACGCCTTGCAGCGCAGCGCCGTGCAACGCATTGTGTTAACCCGCCCAGCGGTTGAGGCGGGGGAACGGCTGGGCTTTTTGCCGGGCGACCTAAACCAGAAAATCGACCCCTACCTGCGCCCCCTCTACGACGCGCTGTATGACCTGATGGGGTTTGAGCAGGTGCAAAAAGCGCTGGAGCGCCAAACTATCGAGATCGCCCCACTCGCCTTCATGCGTGGGCGCACGCTCAACACCGCTTTTGTGATTCTGGACGAGGCGCAAAACACCACGCCCGAGCAGATGAAGATGTTTTTAACCCGCATCGGCTTCGGCTCCAAAGCCGTGGTCACCGGCGATGTGAGCCAGATCGATCTGCCTAAAACCCAGCTCAGCGGCTTGATTGACGCTGAACGGGTGCTTAAACGGGTCGATGGCATCGCCATCTGCAGATTTACCAGCGCCGATGTGGTGCGCCACCCGCTGGTGGGCCGCATCGTGGACGCCTACGATGCCCCCGGACGCATCAACGTGGACCGCCGAGACGACGCTGACCCCGAGTTTTTTAACGCGCCACCTCGCCTGCGTAGCCGGAAAAAGCCTAGTTAATTAGCTATTAAAATAATAGCTTGTTAAGCAGATATAGAGGGCTCTAGAAGCCAAAATAACCATGATTATGTTGAACGAACTCTCCTTGTCACTGCAATTCGGCAAGATCGACGATGCCGCCCTTCACCGCGCTGCCCTGCCCCGCCACAAGGTCACGCGCTGGATTCGCCATGCGCTGCAAAGCGATGCCGAAATCACGGTGCGCATTGTGGACGCCCAAGAAGGCCAGGCGCTGAACCGCGATTACCGCAAAAAAGACTACGCCACCAACGTGCTCACCTTTGACTACACGATGGAACCCATCGTGACCGCTGACCTGGTGTTATGTGCACCGGTGGTGGCGCAAGAAGCCAAAGAGCAGGGCAAAACGCTGCAAGCCCACTACGCGCATTTGCTGGTGCATGGCGCGCTGCATGCCCAAGGTTGGGACCACGAAAGCAGCGAAGAAGACGCGCAAGTGATGGAGTTGCGCGAGGTTGAAATCCTGACCCGTCTGGGGTTTGAGAACCCTTACTAAGCTTAAATTATTGATTAAATTGGCCTCAGAGCCAATGACGGTGTGCTTAGGCAGCTATCAATTTAATGACTTGGCGGCAGCGCTGGAACACACAATGGAATCGTCACCGGGCCGTCGTTGACCAAATGTACCTTCATGGCAGCGCCAAATTGGCCAGTCTGGACGATCGGATGCGCCAAGCGGGCTTGGGCCACAAAATAGTCATACAAACGGCGCCCCTCGGTCGGGGCCGCAGCACCAGTGAAGCCGGGACGATTACCGCTTGAGGTATCCGCCGCCAAGGTGAACTGGCTGACGATCAACAAGCCGCCCACCATGCCATGACAGTCCAGGTTTTGCACGCTGTGGTTCATCTTGCCGGTCTCGTCGCTGAAAATTCGCAGCTTCAAGAGCTTGGCGAGCAATTTATCGCCCTGCACCTCCGTGTCGCCCCGCTCGGCGCACACCAGCACCAGCAAGCCCGGCCCAATTTCGCCAGCCACTTGTCCATCGATCACCACGCGCGCTTCGCTCACGCGCTGCAACACAGCCATCATGGGGCTTAGGCCAGCGTGACTTTGGCAAACTTGCGCTTGCCCACCTGAACCACATAAGTGCCCGCGCCCAGCTTGAGGCCTTTGTCGCTGACCACGCCAGAGTCGATGCGCACGCCACCGCCGTCAATCAGGCGGTTGCCCTCGCTGCTGGACGCCGCCAGACCCGCCATTTTCAACAAAGCGCCAATGCCCACGGGAGCGCCGCTATCGCCCAAAGGCAGGCTGACTTCATCGATTTCATCCGGCACACCGCCCTTGCTGCGGTTCATAAAGTCTTGCTCGGCAGCCTCGGCAGCGGCGTAGGAGTGAAAACGTGCCGTAATTTCTTTGGCCAGTGCCACTTTGGCGTCTTTGGGGTTGCGCCCTGCCGCCACTTCTGCTTTCAAAGCCGCAATATCAGCCTCGCTCTTGAAACTGAGCAAGGTGTACCAGCGCCACATCAGCACGTCCGAGATGCTCAAGACCTTGGCAAACATGGTGTTGGCGTCTTCAGAGATACCGATGTAGTTGTTTTTGCTTTTGGACATTTTCTCGATGCCGTCCAAGCCTTCCAGCAGCGGCATGGTCAAAATGCACTGCGGTTCTTGCCCATATTCGGCTTGCAAATGGCGCCCTACCAGCAGGTTGAATTTTTGATCCGTGCCACCCAACTCCAGGTCGCTTTTAAGGGCTACCGAATCGTAACCCTGCATTAAAGGGTACAAAAATTCATGCACGCTGATGGGCGTGCCCGACTTGAAACGGTCGTGAAAATCGTTGCGCTCCATCATTCGGGCCACGGTGTACTTGGCGGCCAGCTCAATCATGCCGCGCGAACCCAAGGTGTCGCCCCACTCGCTGTTGTAGCGAATTTCGGTTTTGGAAGGGTCCAGCACCATCGAGGCTTGCTTGTAATAGGTCTGCGCGTTGACCTCAATTTGCTCGCGTGTGAGCGGAGGACGGGTGCTGTTGCGCCCCGAGGGGTCGCCAATCAGGGTGGTGAAATCACCAATCAAAAAGATCACCGTATGGCCCAAATCCTGCAGTTGGCGCATCTTGTTGAGCACCACAGTATGGCCTTGTTCCGTTCGCTATGGCAGGTGATGCAGTTCTTGTCGAGCAGGGCCTTGTGCGTTGCACCCGCTGGTGCAGTCAGTGCTGGCGCCGTTGCCGACTGAG
Organism: uncultured beta proteobacterium; assembly: GCA_903840825.1. Classification (GTDB taxonomy): domain Bacteria; phylum Pseudomonadota; class Gammaproteobacteria; order Burkholderiales; family Burkholderiaceae_C; genus Rhodoferax. Next base: position 156 of record CAIMHL010000263.1, on the reverse strand, counting down.
CCGTCTGCACCCCACCGATGGACATCAGCGCCGCGAACGCGCCCGATGCCACAAATCGTCGCCTCATGCGTCTGCCACCCTTCATCGAGACCACAACAGACTGATTGTCTGCGGGCGCAGGGTAGCGCGCAATTGGTTCCCGAAGGGAAACTATGT
>CAIMHL010000262.1 GCA_903840825.1 uncultured beta proteobacterium | reverse complement strand
GGCTCCACCGACCGGCCACCCACCAGGCCGCCAATATCGACAGCAGGGCCATGAAAATGGCGGCGCCCACCAAACCCTTGGTTTGGCGCTGCAAAAAAATAGCATCGCCCCCTTGAGGCGCCAATTCGCGAGAGAGCTCAAGGCTTGCGACCGTCACCCCGTTCACAAGAACCGCGCGCACGATGCGCGGCACCCCGGGCCGCGGCTCACGGCCACCCAGTCGCTCCCCTTGGGGGTCCAGAATGACCACCCGTTCAGGGAAATTGCCCGCCATGGGAACTTCCGGGGGCGGGGGTCGGCCACCACCCGGTGGGGGTGGAGGTGGAGGACCGAATCCAAAACCAAAACCGGGCGGGGGCGGGGGCGGCCCACGCCTGCGCGCACCCCGCCCCGTGAGCTCGTCCATTAATTCACGCATGGACTCTCGGTCGTCGCGCAACCAAGCCATGCTGGGGTCGGCCGTCGCGCGGCGCTCCACCAGTTTGACCAGACGATTGAGTTGTTCCTCATCACGCTGCTGCAAGTAGTCGTTAAAACCACTGCGCAAGCTCCAAACACTTAAAGCCCCCACACCCAGCACCGCCAGCAGCACGGCACCCGCCATCAGCAGCGAGAGTTGGTGGGCAATACGAAAGCGGGGCAGCGGCATCAGACGATCTTAACTTTTGGAAGACTCAAATTATGGTGCGCGATAACCATCGCTCAGCGTATGCAAGAAGGCCACCACATCATTGATTTCAGACTCGGTCAAGGCCGCTCCGGCAGACAATTTTCGGTTGAAGGGTGCCTTGATGGTCTCGATATTGCCCAAATACTTGACCGGCAAATCATTGGCCACGCCTGAGGCGCCATACCAGTGCTGGGGATCGCTGTTGCGGGTGGCATAAAAGCGCACCACCTCGCGCAAGTCTTTGAAAAAGCCGTTGTGCATATAGGCCGGGCGCTCGGCCACGTTACGCAGAGTGGGCATGCGGAATTGTCCGCAAAAATGCTCTATCGTGACGCCAGATGCCACGCTGGCAGGCAAGGTGGGCGACGTGCGCTCGGGGCCACACAGGCCCAGATCAAAGAAGGCCGGGTCAGCGTTTCTGGGGATGGCTGTGTTTCTGGGAACGCCCGTGGCGTAGTAAGTGAACTCCGAAAACAGCGAGTCTTGCGGCTTGCCACTGCCGGGATTCATCAAGTGACAGCCCGCGCAGTTGGCCTTGAGCGGGTCCTGAAACAAGGCCATGCCACGGGTTTCGCTCGGTGTAAAGTTATTTTGACCGCGCACCATGGCATCGTATTTGGCCGTGAAGGGCTGCAGGTCTGCCTGCTCAAAGGCCGCTATCGCCACGCCAATCTGGGTAAATGCGTTGTTGGTGTCGCTGAAAATATCGGCGCCAAACAAGGCCTTGAACTGCGCCGCATAACGCGAAGCTGCAATTTTATTAACCACCGTTGATTTGTCTGGGTTGTTCATCTCCAGCGGGTTGAGCAAAGGCCCCAGGGCCTGTAGCGCCAAGGTATCCGCCCGGCCATCCCAAAAGTGGCCCCCGCTGGCTTCGGTCACGCCATTGACGGTCAGAAATTCAAAAGCTGGCACAAAGCCCATGTAACTGTTGGTCATGGCGTTGCGCAGCCCTATCGAGCCGGGCTCGCTGCCCAAGGCGACACCTAGGGTTGAGCCGTGGTTGCCGGCAAACCCCATCGTCGCCTGGTGACACGCCGCGCAAGCGGTGCCGCGCGGCTCCGACAGGTTGTTGTCGGTGAAGATCATTTGGCCCAATTGAGCCATCGTTGCCGGCGCAGCGAGTGCCTGCGGGTCAACGGTTAGTGCCGTCGTGTTGGACGTCCCGCCGCCACAAGCCACTATCAACAATGGCAGGAGCAACAGCAAGGTGCGCAAAGCCTTCAGGGGTAGGGAATGAAAAGTCATGGTGCACAGTCCTTTAAAACAAACGTTGGGACCCAGTTTGCACACCAAATGTGGAGCCATTGTGGAGTTTGTTTTATTCTCTCGACAAATGGATATTGACCAATGAACCCCTCCGACACCCAAGACCCCCCTCAAACCACGCCGCCCACAGCCCTGCCCTACGCAGGTCTGCGCGTGGTCGAATTTACCCACATGGTGATGGGGCCCACCTGCGGCATGGTGTTGGCCGATCTGGGCGCCGAGGTCATCAAGGTGGAGCCCATCGGCCACGGCCACCAAGGCGACAGCACACGCCACCTGCTCGGCTCAGGGGCAGGGTTTTTTGCCCTTTTTAACCGCAATAAAAAAAGCCTGGCGCTGGATTTGCAAACTACTGAGGGCCGAGAGGCGGTGCTGCGCCTGATCGCCACCGCCGACATCGTGAGTGAAAACTTCAAACCCGGCACCATGAAAAAGCTCGGGCT
>CAIMHL010000261.1 GCA_903840825.1 uncultured beta proteobacterium | reverse complement strand
GCTCTGCCGAATCTCGATGTTGGCACCGTCATCGGTGCCGATAGTGAGCGCGCCGTTAAGGGCGAGCTTCATGTTGCCAGTGCCTGAGGCCTCGGTGCCCGCGGTGGATATCTGTTCCGAAAGATCTGCACCCGGCATGATGATTTCGGCCACCGAAACACCGTAGTTCGGAATGAAGACCAGCTTCAGTTTGTCACCGATCCTCGCGTCGTTGTTGATAAGCGCGCCGACATCGTGGATGAGACGGATGACGGACTTGGCGGTATGGTACGAAGACGCGGCCTTGCCGGCAAAGATGACCGTGCGCGGCACCCACGGTGCGGTCGGATCGGCGAGGATGGCGTGGTAGCGCGTGATGACGTGCAACACGTTGAGCAGTTGGCGCTTGTATTCATGTATGCGCTTGACCTGCACATCAAACAGGCTGTCCGGACTGACCTGAACGCCGGTGGTGCGCGCAATGTAGTCGGCCAAACGCACTTTGTTGGCGCGCTTCACGGTCATGAACTTGTCGCGAAACACGCTGTCGTTCTGGTGCGCGTTCAACTGCCTGAGTTGCTCCAGGTCGAGCCGCCAGGCCGGGCCTAGTGTGTTGTCCAGCAGACTCGCCAGCCCAGGATTGGCCTGCGCCAGCCAGCGCCGTGGCGTGATGCCGTTGGTCATGTTGGTAAAGCGCTCGGGCCAAATGCTGACGAAGTCGGCAAAGATGGTTTGCACCAACAGTTCGGAGTGCAGGGCTGACACGCCATTGACCCGGTGGCTGCCGACGATCGACAGATGCGCCATGCGTACGCGCCGCTCGCCACGTTCATCAATCAGCGACAGGCGCGCCAGAAAGTCGTGGTCACCCGGGCGGTGGGCAGCAGCGAAGTCGAGGAACTCTTTGTTGATGCGAAAGATGATTTCAAGATGCCGTGGCAGCACATGCTGCATAAGTGCCACTGGCCAGGTCTCCAGCGCCTCTGGCATGAGCGTGTGGTTGGTGTAAGAAAAGGTCTTGCAGCACAGGCTCCAGGCATCGTCCCAGGGCATGTCGTATTCGTCGCACAACACACGCATCAACTCTGCCACCGCAATCGCCGGGTGGGTGTCGTTCAGGTGGATCGCAACCTTGTCAGCCAGGTTCTCCAGCGACGGGTGCTCTTTGAGGTGGCGATGCAGCAAATCCTGCACCGATGCGGCTACAAAAAAGTACTCCTGGCGCAGGCGCAGTTCACGCCCGGCATGGGTACTGTCGTTCGGGTACAGCACCCATGAAATGTTTTCAAATTCATTCTTGGCACCAGCCGCCCGGGCATAGTCGCCAGTATTGAATGCACCCAAGTCAAAGTGGGCTGGTGCGGCGGCCTTCCAGAGCCGCAGTGTGCTGACTTTTTCGGTGCCGTGGCCAGGTATCACCATGTCGTAGGCCTTGGCCGCGACCTCTCCGGAGTGCCGCCATACGGCTTTTCCGTCGTTGTGCTCGACCCATCCGCCAAATCGCACCGGGTAGACGATATCGGCGCGCGGGAACTCCCAGGGTGTGCCGTCCTGCAACCAGGGGTCCGGGTACTCGGTCTGGCAACCGCCCTGAATATTTTGCGCAAACATGCCGTACTCGTAGCGAATGCCATAGCCGAACGAGGGCAGGCCCAGAGTGGCCATGGAGTCGAGAAAACATGCGGCCAGGCGGCCCAGGCCACCGTTGCCCAACGCAGCGTCTGGCTCACCTTCGGCTATATCTTCCAGTGCCTGCGCGTGTTGCGCGAGGCCCATGGCATCTCCGTCGCGCATATTCAAAGCGGCCAGCGCATTGGACAGCGCGCGCCCCATAAGAAACTCCATCGACAAATACACCACGCGCCGCGATTTGGTCGCCTGGTCCTGCGCTTGGGTGGCAACCCATCGGCGCGATAACTTTTGCCGCGCCACTTGCGACACGGCGAGCATCAGGTCGGTTTTGGTTGCGTTGGAAGGCGAAACGCCAACGGTGTTGAGCAAATGCGCTTCGACCTGCTGGGGTAGTTCCGGGTGGACAAATGCAAGACCTTGTATCAATGGAAATACCTCTAGTTAGCGGAAAGTGAGGGTCACAAATTCGCATACTATGATTCTCGCATGCTGTAACCGGGTGGTAACCCGGTGGGACGATGCCGGGACTATGATGCTACCGGACTTCAAAATAATGACTATCACTAGGAGACAAAATGAAAAACCTGAAACTGGCGCAAAGCCTTGACCTTCCAAAACGGGCGGTCGCCCTGGTCCTGGCAGGTGGACGTGGAAGTCGCCTGATGAACCTCACTGATCGGCGGGCAAAGCCGGCGGTGTACTTCGGCGGCAAGTTCAGGATCGTCGACTTTGCGCTCTCGAACTGCCTCAATTCAGGCATTCGCCGCATTGGTGTGATTACCCAATATAAATCGCACAGCCTGCTTCGGCACGTGCAGCGCGGATGGGCATTCCTGAAGTCCGAGATGAATGAGTTCGTCGATTTATTGCCGGCACAGCAACGCAACGACGACGAAAGTTGGTACCGCGGCACCGGTGACGCGGTCTACCAGAACCGTGACATTCTGGAGAGCTACGGAGCAGAGTACATCGTTGTGCTGGCCGGCGACCATATCTACAAGATGAACTACGCGTTGATGCTCGCCGACCACGTTGCAAAAGGCTGCCAGTGCACGGTGGCTTGTATTGCGGTGCCACGCAGTGAGGCAAGTGCCTTTGGCGTGATGGCGATCGATGAAAATGAAACGATCACGGCGTTTTTGGAGAAGCCGGCCAACCCGCCTGCCATGCCCGGCAACCCAGAAATGTCGCTGGCCAGCATGGGCGTTTACATCTTCAATGCCAAGTACCTCTACGATGAGTTGGAGCTGGACATGGCCAATCCGGATTCCAGCCACGACTTTGGCAAAGACATCATCCCCCGTGCCGTGCAAAACGGCTGTGCTGCAGCGCACCCATTTGCATTGAGCAGCGTGCCCAACGGCAATACCGACGAAACCTACTGGCGCGATGTTGGAACCATCGATGCCTACTGGGATGCCAACATCGACCTCACAGCCACCGAGCCGAAGTTGAACCTGTACGACAAACACTGGCCGATCTGGACCTACCAGGCACAGCTGCCCCCAGCCAAGTTTGTGCACAACGAAGGTGATCGTCGCGGTATGGCAATCGAATCTCTCGTGTCGGGCGGCTGCATTGTGTCCGGGCAGGTGTTTCGCTCTGTGCTTTTTTCCAGCGTACGGGTGCACTCGCATGCGGAGGTCAACTGGTCTGTGATATTGCCCGAGGTGAATGTTGGACGCGGTGCGCGACTGACGCGAACGATTGTCGACCGTGGCTGCCAAATTCCGGAAAACATGGTCATCGGCGAAAACGCCGAGCTGGACGCGAGTCGATTCCACCGCAGCAAAAACGGCATCACTCTGGTGACTCCCGCAATGCTGAAAAATCTGCCGGCATGAAGATCCTGCACGCCGCAGCGGAGGTGTTTCCGTTGATCAAAACAGGTGGCTTGGCCGATGTGCTTGGAGCCTTGCCCCAAGCCCTGACAGAGGCAGGGGCCGACGTGCGCCTGGTGTTGCCCGGCTTCCCCGCCATCCTGCAAGGCGTTGAAAACCAAAAGCTGGTGCGCGAGATTGGTGCCATGTTTGGTGCGGGCAAGGTGGCATTGCGTCTGGGGCGCTTCCCTGGCAGCGGCATTCCCGTCTACGTAGTGGACGCACCCTATTTGTACCGGCGACCGGGCAACCCCTATCTGGCGGCGGACGGCAGCGAGTGGGCTGACAACGCCCAGCGGTTTGCCCTGCTGGGCTGGGTCGCGGCCCATCTTTCTGCTGGCGAACTCGATGAGGACTGGTGCCCAGACGTTTTGCACACCCACGATTGGCATGCCGCTTTGGCCTGCGCCTACGTGGCGATGCACCCGGTCAAATCGGTCACCACCGTATTCACGGTTCACAACCTGGCTTACCAGGGTCTGTTTGACGAGGACGATTACCACCAGTTGGGATTGCCAAGTCGATTGAAGACGCCGGTCGGACTGGAGTTTCACGGGCGCACCTCGTTCATGAAGGCGGGCCTGACCTATGCAGACCGCGTCACCACAGTGAGCCCCACCTACGCGGCCGAAATGGCCACCCCCGTGTTCGGCTGCGGCCTTGAAGGTTTGGTGCGCGCCCGCGGTGCCGCGGTGTCGGGCATCCTCAATGGTGTCGATAGCGCCATCTGGAATCCCGCAAACGATACCGAAATAGCAGTGGGTTATTCGCCAGCGCAACCCAAGGGCAAACAGCGCTGCAAAGCTGCGTTGCAAGCGGCGCTCGGCCTTCAAGCGGACGCGAAGGCTCCCTTGTTTGGCATCGTCAGCCGGCTGACCTCCCAAAAAGGACTCGACCTGGTGCTCGATGCGCTGCCCACCCTTCTGGCTGAAGGAGCGCAGCTGGCGGTGCAGGGCAGTGGCACGCCGGAACTGGAGGCTGCCTTTGTCAGTGCAGCTGCTGCCCATACGGGCCGCGTCGCGGTGCGCCTGGGTTACGACGAGGCATTTGCACACCGCATGATGGCCGGGTGCGACGTGATCATGGTTCCGTCGCGCTTCGAACCCTGCGGCCTGACCCAGCTTTATGCCCTGCGCTATGGCGCGGTGCCGCTGGTCCGCAGGGTGGGTGGATTGGCCGATACCGTGGTGGACGCCACCGAGGAGGCGCTACGCCACGACACAGCCACCGGATTCATGTTCGGTCCCGCCACGGCAACTGCGCTGGCGGGTGCGATCACCCACGCCACCAACACCTACGCGCAACCTGCAATGTGGCACCAGCTCATGCAGCGCGGTATGGCACAGCATTTTTCCTGGGGCGATGCCGCGAAACAATATTTATCCTTGTACGAAGCTGCAATGCGCGACTCCGCAAGCGCGCGCCAGGCTTAAGCTCCGTACGCCACGCCAAGTTAAGGTCCACCCCATGATCACTCTCCCCTCCAGTCCCTGTGCGGGCCAGCGCCCAGGCACATCAGGCCTGCGCAAAAAAGTGTCTGTCTTCATTCAGCCGCTTTACCTGGAAAATTTTGTTCAGGCTCTGTTCAATGTGTTGCCCGATGCCACAGGTCAAACGCTGGTTCTGGGAGGGGACGGACGTTACTACAACCGCGTTGCCGTGCAGACAATATTGCGTATGGCGGCGGCCAAGGGCTACGCCAGAGTGCTGGTCGGCCAGGGCGGCATTTTGTCCACTCCCGCTGTGAGCGCGGTGATCCGCCGTTATGGGGCCAGCGGCGGCATTGTGCTGTCCGCCAGCCACAATCCCGGCGGCCCGGACGGCGACTTCGGAATCAAATACAACGTCGCCAATGGCGGCCCGGCACCCGAACGGCTGACCGATGCGGTCTATGCCGAATCTGGCCTGATTTCTGCCATACACACCTGCAACACGACCGATCTGCCTTTGGACGCCTTGGGCGACCACCGGATCGAAGACACCTTGGTCACGGTCATCGATCCGGTAGCGGACTATGCAGAAGTGATGCGCGGGCTGTTTGACTTTGACGCTATCAGGCGTCTTTTCGACGGTGGCTTTCGCCTGCGCTTTGATGGCATGTGTGCGGTGGGCGGGCCATACGCCAAGGCCTTGCTGGAAGGTGAACTTGGCGCCCCCGCAGGCACCGTGGTCAATGCCGAGCCGCTGGAAGACTTTGGTGGTTTGCACCCCGACCCCAATCCGGTCAACGCCGAGGACCTGATCG
>CAIMHL010000260.1 GCA_903840825.1 uncultured beta proteobacterium | reverse complement strand
CACAGCACTCGCTGTGAGCGCTCTAGGCTGAGGTTTAGGTTGTGCAGGTAAGTGCCCTCCTGGCTGGCAAAGCCCTCCACCAAAAATCGCCGCAGCCATGGCTGGCAGGTTTTATTGCGCGCGATTTCCAGGACTTCTGGTACAAAAGCGCGCAAAAACTCAATCCGGTCCGGACTCAATTGGTTGCTGTTTTTACTAAACTCAGCCAGGGGCCCAAAGTCGATGGTCTGCCCATTGATCTTGACACCATCAAATTCCGGGCTTAAGGTAATTTTTGCCATATCACCAAGGCAGGCCAAGATCGTCGTCTCTCGGTCTCGGCGCTTGTCCTCCATGGTCCTCAGGCTTTGGGTCAGCACCAAAAGGGCAACCGCCATGGCGATCAAGAACCAAACCATTAAAGCAGTCATTAGGTCGGAAAAAGAAATCCAAAAGGGCTTCTCTGCCTCCTCCTTGGCGCGTCGTCGACGCGGCGTCTGCAATATGAACACGCAGGCCTAACGCATCGCAGCAAGATAGTGCGAGCTTTTGCGCAGTTCACTCAGCATGTCCTGCATCACCGCAACCTGGGCCTCGGTTGCCACCACCAAGCGTTCTAAGCTTTCCTGCCCTGATCCGGCCTCAAACAAGCCGTCGATGAAATGCTGCAACTCCTCAACTTGCAGGTAGCGGGCAGTGAGCAGTGTCTTTTCTGTCCAGGTAAAGAGCATGGCCAGCGCGATCGCCGAGGCGGACACAAAAAAAGCCTGTCCCACCGTCTGAACCAACACGCCGAGTTGAATTTGCATGGACTCTGTCTTTGAGACATCAAAATGAATCAGCCCCACGATCAGGCCAGCAAAAGTGCCAATAATGCCCAGGCCAGTGAGGATGCCTGGCACATGCTTATAGAAGTCTGACTTTAGCGGGGAGTCGACCAAGGCATATTCCGAGAAAAAAGTTTCAGCCAACGCCGAGGCTCGCCAGCGCCGCGCCCGCGTGTTGACGGGCTCCGGAGTTTTGTGCAAGTTGTCCAGAGCCTCTGAGTATTCAGCCCAGAGACTGGATAAGCGAGGATCATTTGCGACTTTTTTCTCGATATCTGAGAGATCGACCGCTGACCCGTCGGACTTGGCTTTCATCTCAGAAAAAAACAGGCCTGAAAGCACCTTGACCCGGTTTTGTTGGCGAGGAACAAGCCCGCTTGCTGCCGCCTCATCCCAAGGAACATGGAGGCAATGCGCGTATTGGGACCAAAGGTGTGACATACGAGCACCCGTCATAGCCTGGCTTTGCACCTCGGCCAAATCCACCGCTCCGTTCACGGCGCTTGCCTTGATTTTTCCAAGTTGGTGCAGAACCTCGCGTAAACTGATCTTTAATTTAAGCGCAGGCCAAACAAAAGCGGTCAAAAAATTAATAGCTACCAAGGCAATAAGCAGCATCACCGCCGCCTGATGCCAATTTTGCCAGAGCCAGCTTCCCGAAAGACTCGACAGCATTATTGCCTTTGTTCGATGGTCGAAAAAGGTTAAGTTTAGCGGCTTTACTGTGCGAGGGTGAGCGTTGCGCCCGCACCGAAAATTAGCTTTTCAAAAACAAGCTCCTAGCTGTTTTCAATCGCATCAGTTCTCTTTCCGACTTGTAAAGAAACCAACATCAAGGAATCAGGATGGCAGCCTGATCGTGTCACCCAAACTCGTTAATGGGTTGAGCGACTCATTCAAAGCCTTCGCATAAGCCATGCGGGCTGTTTGGAAGGCAGCGGCTTGAGCTTGCAGGCGAGCGAGCTCTGAGTCTACAAATTGAATGCTGGCCAGCTGGGCTTTAGCCTCGGGAGAAAGAGCGTCGGCGTCATAGCTCTTACCGTCAATCGTGATGTTTCGCATGGTGATTTAGTCGAATTTAAGAGTCGTTGTTAACCTGAAGTGCTGTGAGGAGGGACAACTGTTTCATAGAAAACTCATGAGCT
>CAIMHL010000259.1 GCA_903840825.1 uncultured beta proteobacterium | reverse complement strand
TGGTAGCCCTTGCGGCTTTGCTCGGCATCAAAAATGGTGGTGCCAGGCACGTCAAGGTAAGGTTTATCTAAAGACATTTCAGCTTCCCCAGTACAAGCGGGTTGGGTTATCGACGAGCAGCTTGTGCTGCAAATCGGGCGTGGTGGCAATGTGGGGAATAAAGTCGACCAACAGGCCGTCATCGGGCATGTGGTCTTTCAAATTGGGGTGCGGCCAATCGGTGCCCCACAGCACGCGGTCGGGGAACTCCTCTACCAAGCGCTTGGCAAAAGGCACCACGTCGGCGTAGGCGTTTTGTTCGCCACTCAAGGCTTTGGGGCCGCTCACGCTCAGGCGCTCGGGGCAGCTCACCTTGCTCCAGATGTTGGTGTGCTCACGCATCATCTTCACAAACAACTCGAACTCGGGGCCATCCACGGGCTTGCTCACATCAGGGCGTCCCATGTGGTCGACGACGACGGTAGTGGGCAGCGCGGTGAAGAAATCATATAAATCGGGCAGGTCAACCGCCTCGAAATAAATGACCACATGCCAGCCCAAGGGCGCGATGCGGTGGGCAATCTCCAGCAGCACATCCCGCGGGGTGAAGTCGGCGAGGCGTTTGACAAAGTTAAAGCGCGTGCCACGCACCCCGGCAGCGTGCATGGCTTGCAACTCGGCGTCGGTCACATGGCGATTAACCGTGGCCACGCCACGCGCCTTGTTGTTGGAGGCGTTCAGCGCATCGACCAAGGCGCGGTTGTCAGAGCCGTGGCAGGTGGCCTGGACGATGACGTTTTTATCAAAACCCAAGTGGTCGCGCAGGGCAAAGAGTTGCTCTTTGGACGCATCACACGGCGTGTACTTGCGCTCAGGCGCATAGGGGAATTTGTCGCCAGGGCCAAAGACGTGACAATGCGCGTCCACCGCGCCAGCAGGCAGCTTGAAGCGGGGTTGGCTGGGGCCGTTGAACCAGTCGAGCCAGCCGGGGGTTTTGGTAAATTCCATAGGAATCCTTAATTTTGCTATGAAATAAATAGCTGCTTAAGCTACATATAAATGGCTTAGAGATCTATTTAATCAATGATTAATCGATGTAGCGCAAGCCTGCTTTTTCCAGCGGTTCGCGCATGTTGTACATATCCAAGCCCAGCACGCCAGCGGCGAGTTTGGCGCGCTTTTCGCCCTCAAAACTTTCGCGGTGTTCTGCTGCATCGGCCACTTGGGCTGCCAGGGAAGCGGGCACCACCACCACGCCGTCGACATCCGCAATGACGACATCACCGGGGTTGACGATGGCACCGGCGCAAACAATCTGAATGTTGACCGAACCAAGTGTGGCCTTGATCGTGCCTTTGGAATTGATGGCTTTACTGAACACCGGGAAACCCATTTTTTCCAGGTCGGCCACATCACGTACGCCACCGTCGATGATCAAGCCTTTGGCGCCGCGCGCCTGAAAACTCGTAGCCAACAGATCGCCAAAAAAGCCGTCTTCGTTGTCGGTGGTGCAGGCGGCCACGGCGACGTCGCCCGCTTGCAACTGCTCGGCGGCTACATGCATCATCCAGTTGTCGCCGGGTTGCAAAAGAATGGTCACAGCGCAGCCGCAAATTTTGGCGCCGTTATAGACCGGGCGCATATAGGGCTTCATCAAGCCGACGCGCCCCATGGCCTCGTGGATGGTGGCGACGCCGAGTTTGGACAGGCGTTCAACGGCTGCGGGGTCTGCCCGCACGATGTTGCGTTTGACGATACCGAGTTGGTTCATGGGGGTGCTCATGGTTTACAAGCCCTTGGCTATAAGTTGGGCGTTAAGACGCGGGAAGACGCGGCGGGCGTTGCCTTCGTAAATCTGGAAGCGATCTTCGTTGCTCAGAATTTTTGAGGCTTCGATGTAGCGCTTGGTGTCGTCGAAATAATGGCCGGTCTCGGGGTCAATACCGCGCACGGCGCCAATCATCTCGCTGGCAAACAAGACGTTTTTCACAGGAATAACCGTGTTGAGTAAATCAATGCCCGGCTGATGGTAAACGCAGGTGTCAAAGAAAATATTGTTCAGCAAATGGTCTTGCAGCAAAGGCTTTTTCAGCTCTTGCGCCAAGCCCCGGAAACGCCCCCAGTGGTAAGGCACCGCGCCGCCGCCATGGGGAATCAAGAACTTGAGCGTGGGGAATTCCTTGAACAAATCGCTGGTCAGGCACTGCATGAAGGCGGTGGTGTCGGCGTTCAAATAATGCGCGCCGGTGGTGTGAAAACAGCTGTTGCAACTGGTGGAGACGTGAATCATGGCGGGGATGTCGTACTCCACCATCTTCTCGTAAATGGGAAACCAGGCTTTGTCACTCAAAGGTGGCGAGGTCCAGTGGCCGCCGCTGGGGTCGGGGTTGAGGTTGATGCCTACGTTGCCGTATTCCTTGACGCATTTTTCCAGCTCGGGGATGCAAGTGGCGGGGTCCACGCCCGGGCTTTGCGGCAGCATGGCGGCGGGCACAAAGTGGTCGGGAAACAGTTGCGCCACGCGAAAACACAGTTCGTTGCAAATAGCCGCCCAAGTGGCAGACACATTGAAGTCGCCAATGTGGTGGGCCATGAAGCTGGCGCGGGGCGAGAAGATGGTGAGGTCACTGCCCCGCTCTTTCATCAGGCGCAGCTGGTTTTGTTCGATGGTCTCAATGAGCTCGTCATCACTGATTTTGAGGTCAGACACTTTGGGCATCATGGCGGCGTCTTTGATACCGGCAATTTGCTGATTGCGCCAGTTTTCCAGCGCTTTGGGCGCGGTGGTGTAGTGGCCGTGGCAGTCGATGATCATGGGTTTTTTCATAGTCTTCTCAGTGTTGAGTGTCAGAGGTTTTTAAGTGGGTGCACTCAAGCGGGTTCCATGCCGAGTTGTCGCTTGGTAGTCGCCGCCTCAGGCCCGGCCATAAAGTCGAGCAAAGCCTGCACCGCAGAGGCTTGGGATGAGGTGGTGCAGCAAGCCGCTGAAAAAGTGGTGGTGATCTGGATCTCGGGGGGTAAAGGCCCAAGCACCGTAATGCCCTCCACATCCATGAGTTCGCTGTGTTGCTGAAAACCCAGGGCCACCAAGCCTTGGGCAATCAGGGAACCCACGGGAACGCCGGGTGGCGGCACCACAATGCGCTTTTTAATGGTGTCGAAAATGCCCCAGCGCTCAAACAATTGTTGCAAAGCCACGCCACTGGGGCCGGTGGAATAGCTCAGGCTGGGCGCGGCCAGCACCGCTTGGCGCACCGCCGCTTCTGTGCTGATGTCTAGCTGAGGCGCGCCCGAGCGCACCGCGGCCGCTACGCCAGAATGCGCCAAATCGCGCTTACTGCTCGCCCTGACGCGACCACTTGCCACCAGTTTGTCGATCGCCTCAGAGGCCAAAAACACCACATCAAACAACTCACCCGCCTGCACCCGCCGTGCGGCATCCACCCCACCCACAGACTCAATCGCAACTACCCAGCCAGTTTGCTGCGTAAACATTGAGGCGAGTTGCCCCAGCAATTGGCGCGTCGCCATGGACGCGATGCCCCGAAGGTTGCCCACAGGCGAGGCGGCCAAAACTTGGGAGGAAGGCGTACTTACGGCAGGTTTCATACGGCCTATTTTGGCGCCTGAGGTCTTGCATGTGAAGACATTGACGCGACTAGCAGCTATTTCATTTGGGCATAATCACCGACCAGCTATTACAAATAAGGCAGCATGGACCTCAAACAACTTGAATACTTTGTGCGTGTGGCCGAAATGGGGAGTTTTACCCGCGCCGCCTTGGCGCTGAACATTGCGCAACCCGCTTTGAGTCGCCAGGTCAGACTGCTGGAGGTCGAATTGCACCAAAACTTGTTGACCCGCAATGGCCGGGGCGCCGTGCCCACTGAAGCAGGCCAACTGCTGCTGGCGCATGGGAGAGGTATTTTGCACCAAGTGGAACGTGCGCGTGAAGAGTTGGGACGTGTGCGCGGATCGCTCGCGGGTCGTGTGGCGGTGGGCTTGCCCACCAGTCTGGCGCGGATGCTGACGGTGCCCCTGACACGCGCCTTTCGCCAACAAATGCCGGACGCCACCATCTCCATCAGTGAGGGTTTGTCGGTGGCCATGCAGGAGTCTCTGGTGAATGGCCGGCTCGACATTGCGGTGATATACAACGCTCAACCGGGCTTTGAGACCGAAATTACGCCCTTGCTGGAAGAAAACCTGCTGCTGGTGCAAGCTCGCCCTCCTGGCCTGCAAGAAGAGCCTGCCCCTGGACCTATTTCATTGAAAGACGTGTCCGCGCTGTCCTTGGTCATCCCCAGTCGGCCCAACGC
>CAIMHL010000258.1 GCA_903840825.1 uncultured beta proteobacterium | reverse complement strand
CCAGGGTGTCGTCAGCGGCTTGGGCATGGGCACCGGTGCGGCGTTTGCCCTGTTGCCGGCGCAAAATGCCACCGGCAACTGGATCAAGGTGGTGCAGCGCGTGCCGGTGCGCGTGACGCTGGATGCGGCCCAGTTGGCGAAAAATCCCCTGCGCGTGGGCTTGTCCATGGAAGCCACGGTCGATGTCACCCGCCAGGACGGTAAAACCTTGGCGGATGCGCCCAGGGCTGCCCCCTTGGTCGAGACCCCGGTCTTTGCCGCGCTGGACAGCGGCGCTGCTGAAGAAGTGCGAAAAATAGTGGCGGCTAATCTTGGCTCTGCCAAGTAAGCCCGAGTAGGTAAGCGCTCGCATGTCCACCCCATTACCTTCCCCAGTACATCCGCCGCTGCAGGGTTCTGCCCGTGTGCTGGGCACTATTGCCCTCTCGCTGGCGACCTTCATGAACGTGCTCGACTCGTCCATTGCCAATGTCTCCTTGCCTGCCATCGCGGGTGATTTGGGGGTCAGCACCAACCAGGGCACCTGGGTCATCACCAGCTTTGGTGTGGCCAACGCTATCGCCTTGCCCCTGACCGGGTGGTTGTCGCAACGCTTTGGCCAGGTGCGCCTGTTCATGACCAGTGTGCTGCTGTTTGTGCTGGCATCCTGGCTATGTGGCTTGGCCCCTAATATGACCAGCCTCATTGCCTTTCGGGCCATTCAGGGTTTTGTCGCCGGTCCCATGATTCCGTTGTCTCAAGGGCTTTTGCTTTCGAGTTACCCGCCGGCTTTGGCTGGTTTGGCGATGGCCATGTGGGCCATGACCACGCTGGTCGCCCCCGTGCTCGGCCCCTTGCTGGGCGGCTGGATCACGGACAACATTTACTGGTCCTGGATTTTTTACATCAACATCCCCGTTGGCTTGCTGTCTGCCTTTTTAGTCTGGCAGGTTTACCACAAGCGCGAAAGCGTGACGCGTCAACTCCCCATTGATGGTGTCGGGCTGGGCTTGCTGGTGCTGTGGGTGGGGGCGCTGCAAATCATGCTCGACAAAGGCAAAGAGCTGGACTGGTTTCATTCGCCTGAGGTGGTGGCACTGGGCCTGGTGGCGCTGGTGGGCTTTGTATTTTTTATCGCCTGGGAGCTGACTGAAGAGCACCCGGTGGTCGACCTGCGGCTTTTTAAAGTGCGCAATTTCTGGTCGGGCACCGTGGCTATTTCCATTGGTTATGGCCTGTTTTTTGGCAACGTGGTGCTGCTGCCGCTGTGGCTGCAACAGTTCATGGGCTACCCCTCAACAGATGCCGGCATGCTGCTGGCGCCGGTGGGTTTGTTTGCCATCATCTTGTCGCCTATTGTGGGAAAAAACGTGGGCAAGGTAGACCCGCGGTACATGGCCAGCTTTGCATTTTTGGTGTTTGCGCTGGTCCTCATCATGCGTTCCCACTTCAGCACCCAAGCCGACTTCGGCACCATCATGCTGCCCACCATCGTGCAGGGTATTGGCATGGCGTTTTTCTTTATACCTCTCTCATTCATCATTCTCTCGGGCATAGCGCCTGAAAAAATTCCGGCGGCCTCGGGGCTGTCCAGTTTTGTGCGGGTGGTGGCGGGTTCGTTCGGCACGTCTATTGCCACCACCGTGTGGCAAGACCGTGCGGCCATGCACCACGCGCAGTTGGCCGAGTCAGTGAGTCAGGGCAACTTTGCCGCCACCCAGGTACTCAGCGGCTTGAACAACGCGGGCTTGAGCTCCGAACAAGCCTTGGCGCAGGTGAGCCGCTTGGTTGATCAACAGGCCTATATGCTGGCTGCCAACGATGTGTTCTATGCCTCAGCCCTGATCTTTTTGCTGCTCATCCCAGTGGTCTGGTTATCGCGTCCCAAGCGTGGCGCCGGGCTTGGCGTGACTTCTGCCTCGTCGGATGCTTCTGCGGGGGCGCATTGACATGAGCACCTGCCTCGCGCTTAGTGCCAGTTTTAGTTTTCGGGTGACAATCAAAAATAAAAGTAATACGGGTAAAGAGTGCAGCACTGCACT
>CAIMHL010000257.1 GCA_903840825.1 uncultured beta proteobacterium | reverse complement strand
GAGCCACGTTGCTGGGATGGGGAATGCTGTCGGTGCTCCAGATGTCTTGCACCCCTGCTTTATTGATCCGTTCAAGCGCACCGGGTGCAAACAGCGCATGAGTAACCGCCACAGCCACCGTTGCAGCGCCTGCTGCAAACAAGCTTGTGCGGCTTGAGCCAGTGTTTGGCCCGTACTGGCCACATCGTCGACCAACACGACGTCGCGCCCACTAAAGGTGAGCGGGGGCAAGGTGATTTGTACGGCGTGATCACCCGTCCGATGTTTTTTGCAAACACCAAACTCAAATTGATGTCGGGACGCCGCCAGTGTGACCCATTGCAGCGATTCTTCATCCGGCCCTATTAACAAGGGCGACTTGCGCCTTGCGGCAATAACATCAGAGAGCAAGGGGGCGGCTGATAGGGCGATGGCTTGTGCCGCTGGCAGGGCTTGCTTAAGGGTTTTGACCCGGTGCAGGTGCGGATCAACCGTGACGACGGCATCGACCAACTGCGCCAAAAACCCCCCAATCAGTTGTTGGCTGATCGCCTCACCCGGCTGAAATGCCATGTCTTGGCGCATGTAGGCTGAATACGGGGCCACCAGTGTCAACTGTTGAGCGCCAAGTTGGCGGGCGGTTTGGCAGGTCAGCAGCAGCTCAATGAGTTTTTCGTTGGGCTGGTGCAAGCTGCGCAGCACCACAACCCGGCTGGGCAGGGAGGCTGGCAAACGGAGTTTGAGCTCGCCGTCCGGAAAACGGTGGCGCTCGATGCACGCCAAGTTCAGGTTTGCAGCCATGGCCAGTCGTTGTGCACTGGCCTGCTCGTCATCAAAATAAAGCAGGGTAGGCAACACGGGACTGCACCTTAAAACTCGACGAACACATGGGGCACGCTGCCGGGCAGGCCGACGCTGTAGCCGCTAGATTTTTCGCTGGCTTGTAGTGCAAACGATAAGTCGCTTGAATGTGCTGCATAGACGCGGTACAAAACATCACCATTCACCACGGTCTGGCCCAGTTTCTTGAACAAATCAACGCCAGCACCGATCACTTTGGGCGAGCCTGCCAAGCTGGCAATTTTGGCCATTTGCAAGTTGTCGATGCCGTTAATGACGCCACACGCCATGGCTTTGACGTCGAAGCTGAGCTGGCCAAGTTGAAGGGCGTTGTGGTAGAAGGGTTTGGCGCCTTGGGCGGCGATGATTTGGCTCATTTTGGCCAAGGCCCTGCCCGAATCCAAAATATCGCGGGCAATAGAGAAGCCGTCTCCGCCCCGCACATCAGGGCTGCATTCGATGAGTCGCCCAGCCAGTCGCAGTGATTTTTGCCGTAAATCGTTGGGTGCGCGGGGGTCGTTCTCCAGCACGCGCATGACGTCTCGCGCCTCCAAAATTGCGCCAATGCCGTTACCCACCGGTTGTCGGCCATCGGTAATGACGACATCCAACGACAAGTGCATGCGTGCAGCGACGTATTCAAAAAGTCGTCTTAAGCGCTGCGCGTCGGGCGTGGACCGTACTTTGGCGGTGGGGCCAATGGGAATATCCAACACCAAATGGGTGGAGCCCGCAGCTATTTTTTTTGAAAGAATGGACGCCACCATCTGCCCCGCTGAGTCAATGCCCAAGGGTCGCTCGACCGAGATGAGTACATCGTCAGCAGGCGACAAGTTGGCAGTTCCGCCCCAAGCCAGGCAGCCCCGATGCTCCCGCACAATGCCGGCCAACAGCTCAAAGGGCAACTCCACATTGGCCAGCACCTCCATCGTATCGGCCGTACCTGCGGGCGAGGTGATGGCGCGTGAAGATGTTTTGGGGCACAGCAGGCCATGCGCGGCCACGATGGGCACGACCAGCATGGAGGTGCGGTTGCCAGGAATGCCGCCAATGCAATGCTTGTCCACCACCAAGGGCTCCTGCCAATCCAACTGGCGTCCGCTGGCGACCATCGCTTGCGTTAAAAAGTAAACCTCTTCGCGGTCGAGTTCATCGCGCTGGGTGGCCACAACAAAGGCGGTCAACTCTATTTTTGAGTAGCGCAGGGTCGCAATGTCCTTGATGATTGCTTTGTAGTCTTCCGCATTGAGTCGTTCCCCCGAGATTTTGCGGTGCAAGGCGCCAATGGACGGCGGCGGTTCAGCCTGGGCCACGGTGACGGTGGCACCGTCTTCAAGGCCTAGTTGTAAAAATGCATCTTCTGACAGCCCGAGCTCATGGCAGCCCACCAGAGCCAGGTCGTCGACCACGTTCAGGCTGGCCAAAATACGCTTGTCGGCTGATTGAACTTCAATTTTGGACAAAGCCTGAAAGCCTTCCGCCCTGTAAATGGCGCAATCCCGGTGGAGATAGGCCACGTTTTCGCGGTAGGTGTCGATAGCAATACGCCTAAGCACCAATTCGGCGCCCAGTTCATGCACCAGTGGCGACGGTGCAACCTTGCTCAATGTTTTCGGGATGGCGTTCATGGGGCAAGCCTACGTGGCCCAAGCCCTGCCACACCCCAGCTAAATCAAGCTTTGCGACAATTTTGGGCGTAAAAAAAGGCTTCCGAGGAAGCCTTTCGTCAAAAGCGCTAGAAGTTAGACGCGTTTTTTGTATTCGCCGGTGCGGGTGTCGATTTCAACTTTGTCGCCTTGGGCGACAAAAATTGGCACACCGATGTCAAAACCTGTAGAGATTTTGGCGGGCTTGAGCACTTTGCCAGAGGTGTCGCCTTTAACAGCGGGCTCGGTCCAGGTGATTTCACGCACCACGCTGGTGGGCATTTCAACGGAGATGGCTTTTTCGTCGTAAAAAACGACTTCGAGGGCCATGCCGTCTTCGAGGTAATTCAGGGAGTCGCCCATGTTTTCGGCTTCGACTTCGTACTGGTTGAACTCTTCGTCCATGCAGATGTACATCGGCTCAGCAAAGTAGGAGTAGGTGCATTCTTTTTTGTCCAGAATGACTTGGTCCAACTTGTCATCGGCTTTGAAGACGACTTCAGTGCCAAAGTTGGCGATCAGGCTTTTCAGCTTCATGCGCACGGTGGCTGAATTGCGGCCGCCGCGGCTGTATTCGGTTTTCAGGACGACCATAGGGTCTTTGCCGTGCATGATGACGTTGCCAGCACGAATTTCTTGAGCGATTTTCATAGAG
>CAIMHL010000256.1 GCA_903840825.1 uncultured beta proteobacterium | reverse complement strand
GCTCCTCCTAAGGCACAAGAGTGGGCTGCAGGTCAGATCACTCGTTTCGGCAGTCAAATCAAGGGCATTGTTGCTGCAAACGATGGCACCGGCGGTGGTGCCATCGCGGCATTGAAGGCAGCAGGCGTCAAACCCGTGCCTCCGGTTACGGGCAACGACGCAACGATTGCTGCACTCCAACTAATCATTGCGGGCGATCAGTACAACACCATCTCCAAGCCGTCTGAAACGGTTGCCAAGGCTGCCGCCGAAATCGCGGTGGCCTTCATCAACGGCAAGACACCGGCGGCCAAGACAACGCTGTACAACACACCTTCCGAACTGTTTGTGCCAGCTGTGGTGACACAAGCCAACATCAAGGCGGAAATTTTCGATAAGGGAATCCAAAAGCCTGCTGAAGTGTGCACAGGCGAATATGCACAAGCCTGCAAGAAGCTTGGCATCCAGTAATTGAGGATTGCGCCGCTCAATAAAGAGAGCGGCAGCTTGAACAGGGGCGGGTGCAGCCATCTTGCTGCACCCGCCACCAAACAAATAGGAGAAGGTCCATATGACTGAGGCCAACACCAAGCCGGTGAGCAACAAACAGCCCATACTGCGCCTGAGTGGCATCACCAAGACGTTCGGGGCGGTCGCAGCCTTGGCAGATATCCAGCTTGAAGTGCATGAGGGTGAGGTGGTTGCGCTGGTGGGCGACAACGGCGCGGGAAAGTCCACACTGATCAAGATCCTGGCCGGAGTCCAACAGCCGACCTCCGGGACGATTGAATTCCTGGGCAAGAACGTTGAAATTGCAAACCCATCGCACGCCTTGCATATGGGCATTGCCACGGTCTATCAAGATCTGGCCTTGTGCGAAAACCTCGATGTCGTCGCAAATTTGTTTCTGGGCCAAGAAATGTCGCCCTGGGCTTTGGACGAGGTATCCATGGAGGTCCGCGCCTGGCAACTCCTTGGCGAACTCGCCGCAAGAATTCCATCGGTACGAGAGCCGATTGCCTCATTGTCCGGCGGTCAACGCCAGACCGTCGCCATTGCTCGGTCGATCTTGCTGGACCCGAAGATCGTCATGCTGGATGAACCCACCGCTGCCTTGGGTGTGGCCCAGACCGCTGAAGTGCTGAACCTGGTGGAGCGACTGCGTGATCGCGGCCACGGTGTCATCTTGATCTCCCACAACATGGACAACGTTCGCGCGGTAGCCGACAAGATCGTTGTACTGCGACTAGGCCGAAACAACGGCACCTTCCAAGCCGATGCACCACACGAGCAAATCATCTCAGCGATCATGGGATCGACAGATAACTCCGTGTCGCGTCGGGAAGCAACAGAGAAAGACAGGAGCCAATCATGAACGGGGTTACCAAAGAAGCATCTTTTGCCTATGACCGGGCCGATGCCCGCGTGAGGGCCGACGAAGGACTATCTGGAGCTTTTCGATCGTTTATTGATCGAATCAAGTCCGGCGATCTTGGGGTGTTGCCGGTCGTCGTTGGCCTGTTGGTCATATCGACTGTCTTTGCCACGCTGAACCCTGTTTTTTTGCTGCCGAACAACATCGTCAACCTGTTGTTTGACGCGTCAACCGTAGGCTTCATCTCGCTGGGCATCGTGATGGTTCTGCTGTTGGGAGAGATTGATCTTTCCATCGGATCCATGAGCGGCCTGGCGTCGGCCATGATTGGGGTGCTTTGGGTCAACCAGGGTTACCCCATTCCGGTGGCCATTGGTGCAGCCGTGGTCACGGGTGCATTGATGGGCGTGCTTTACTCGTTCCTGTTGAACAAGTTCTCCATGCCAAGCTTTATCTCGACACTGGCCGGACTGCTGGCCCTGTTGGGATGCCAACTGTTCATTCTTGGACCGACAGGCTCCATCAACCTTCCCTACGATTCATTTTTGGTCCGTTTCGGTCAAACCCTTGTCATGCCAAGTTGGCTTGCACACGCTGCTGCTTTGGTGCCTGGCCTGATGATGAGCATCCTGGGTCTACGTCAAATGAAGGCGCGCAAAGCAGCCAAGTTGTCCTCACCTGGGATGTCGGTTCTATTGCTGAAAGTGGTTCTGATTACCGTCCTTCTTGAAGCCGCCGTCATTTTCTTGAATCTCGGACGCGGCGTGCCATGGATGTTCTTCGTGTTTGTGGTGTGCGTGGCGTTGATGCAATACGCACTGACTCGAACCAAGTGGGGTCGCTCTATGTTTGCGGTGGGCGGCAACGCCGAAGCAGCGCGTCGCGCAGGCATTGAAGTGAAGCGCATTCGTATGACTGCATTCATGCTGGGTGCTTCCTTGGCGGCCTTAGGCGGTGTGTTCTCGGCCGCACGCCTGGCAACTGCCAGCCAGCAAGCCGGTGCCGGCGATGTCAACTTAAACGCCATCGCCGCAGCAGTGATTGGCGGCACCTCACTTTTTGGTGGGCGTGGATCAGCATGGACCGCTCTCTTGGGTGTGCTCGTGATTCAAGCCATCTCCAATGGACTGACTTTGCTGAACTTGAGTTCATCACTGCGCTACATGATCACCGGTGCAGTGCTCGCCATTGCGGTGATTGTTGACTCTCTGGCACGTCAGTCCAGAGCCTCGCACGGTCGTGCCTAAATCTAGACTCTAGCAAAAAATGTCAAATCTATTAAGCGGCAAAACCGCAGCTATCACGGGC